>JAIXUZ010000167.1 GCA_027483285.1 Bacteroidota bacterium | reverse complement strand
CAATGCTCTTTCCGGTACCATTCGTGTGCCTGGCGATAAATCTATTTCCCACCGCGCCGTGATGTTTGGTGCGCTGGCCGAAGACACACTAAACTACACCAGCCAAAATGGTGAAACACGTCACTACGATGTGTTTAGAAAAGCCCTTTGGGGTGCCGAAGGAGCAACCATTACTGCCCCTGCAAACATTGGCGACTCGGCAGTATACACCGTAACCACCCCTGCCAACCCCGTGTGGAATTTTGCACGGATATATACTATGGCACTAGTGCAATTAGACAATACCAATGAAGTGATACAGGCTGAAGCTGTGCCTGCAACCCAACAAGATGGAGAGTTGACTACCGGGCTAAACCAGTTAGCGGCATTAGACGCGGCTGTATTCCCCAACCCGGTAAAAGGCTTGGTTACTATACAATTGGCTAATGCCGGGCAGGTGAATTTAGTAATACTGTCGACCGATGGAAAAACCGTTGCCAATACCCGTTTTAGCCAACAAACTACAATAGACTTAACAGGCTTACCGGCGGGACTATATGCTGCCGTTTTAACCACGCCAAAAGGCCGTGCCACCAAGCGTATAATAGTACAATAATATAAATACCCAACTCTCTAGAATAAAAGCTGCCTGTATTGCACAGGTGGCTTTTTTTATTCATGATAATAAAACATTGTAAGGTTTTTTAGCGTTACCCGACTAACAATAAACCCAATATTTACAATTATGAAAAAGTTGGTGTTAGTTTTATTAGCAATGCTCGTGTCTATTTGTATTTATGCCCAAAGCAGTACATTACGCAAAAAGCACCTTAACCAAACCAATCAGGTAGCTATTGAAGGGTACGACCCTGTTGCCTATTTTACCCAGCACAGGGCTATTAAAGGGTCTAAAACAATATCGCACACGGCACTGGGTGTTACCTACTATTTTTCATCGCAAGAGAATAAGAAACTGTTTATACGTAACCGCGATAAATACGAGCCGCAATATGGTGGCTGGTGCGCATCGGCCATGAGTAGCAATGGGCAAAAAGTAAAGGTAGACCCTACCAACTTTAAGATTATAGACAGCAAGCTATACCTGTTTTGCGATACCAGCTACAAGAACTCTCTATCGGGCTGGAAGAAGGACGAAAAAGCCGTTATTTTAAAGGGCGATAAAAACTGGGGCGAACAGTATAAATAAGCGCTATTCCATTTTAAGTTATTATAATTTTTAAGTGCTTATTGCTATCAACTTTAAGTGTTTTTTATTTTTTTGAATTAGGGCTGTAAGGTTGCTAAGTGCTTTACGACTAATACTTAAAATAAAAAACCGATGAAAAAATTTGTATTAGCAATAGTGTTGTTTTTTAGCACTCATATTATATTTGCGCAAAATATAGCAGCCATACGTCAAAAGCAATTTAACATAACACACTTAATAGCAATTAAAGGTTATGACCCTGTAGCCTATTTTATCCAAAATAAAGCGGTAAGGGGGCAAAGCACCATAGCCCAATCGGCCGATGGAGTGATTTATTATTTTTCATCAGAAAACAACAAAGCACTTTTTAATAAAAACCGCAGTATGTATGAGCCGCAATATGGCGGTTGGTGTGCTTATGCTATGGGTGCAAAAGGCGAAAAGGTTGAAATAGACCCTGAAACGTTTAAAATTATTGATGGTAAACTGTACCTTTTTTACAATGCTTATTTTAACAACACCTTAACAAGTTGGAACAAGGACGAAAAAAACTTAAAAGCAAAAGCCGACAAGAACTGGCTTAGCATTTATAAATAATTTATCACCCTTAAAACCCTCTCAAATTACTTACAATGAAAAAAGCTTTCATTTGGATTTTACGTATAATCCCAGCATTGATAATGCTGCAAACACTGTATTTTAAATTCTCAGCCAGCCCCGAATCTGTTTATATATTTACTAAAATGGGCATAGAACCTTGGGGGCGCATAGCATCGGGGGTAACTGAATTAATAGCAGGTATACTTTTACTGATACCCCGAACCACACTATTGGGTGCGCTAATGGGAGCCGGTGTAATAGCCGGGGCTATAGCATCGCATATTTTTGTACTTGGTATAGAAGTAATGAATGATGGCGGACAGCTTTTTATATACGCTGTTGTTACATTTATTGCATGCGCAGCTTTGATAATAATAGAGCGCAAACGTATACCAAACCTACTTAAACTGCAGTTTTAATATGTATACAACTATAGTTAATACCCTTGCAGCACAGGTTAATTTATTAATGCAACTTAGCAACAGTGCATATACCAACCCAATAAAAGAGTTAAGCAATGCAACTATTGGGCAGCACAACAGGCACATTATTGAACTGTTTGAATGCCTGCTTAACAGTTACCAAACGGGTATTGTTGACTACGATGCCCGCCAACGCAATAAGGCTATAGAAACAGATATTACTTTTGCCATTAGTTGTATTGAAACTATAATAAAGAGCATTGAAAAGCCCGACAGATCATTGCAAATAATTGCTGGGCTTAATGGCAATAACATAACAATACAATCTACTTATAATAGAGAGGTGTATTACAACCTGGAGCATTGCATACACCACCAGGCTTTGATAAAAGTAGCTTTACTAAATTTAAACGGTGTTATTGTTAGTCGTGAATTTGGAGTAGCCCCATCAACTATACAACACAAACTGCAATGTGCACAGTAAGCTTTGTAAACAGCCATAATAAAAGAATAATTACATCAAACAGAGACGAGATTATAAGCCGCCCCATTGCATTTGCGCCAGAGATAATAACTTTGAATGGCAAGCAAATAATTTTTCCGAAAGACCCACAAGCAGGCGGTAGTTGGTTTACAGCCGATAGTGCAGGTAACTATGCTATTTTATTGAATGGGGCTGCCGAAAGGCATGAGCATAACCCGCCATATAAACGTAGCCGGGGCCTTGTATTGATTGATGTTATTGCCCACAAGGCACCTTTGGATGCTTTTGCTACAATGGATTTGGAAGGCATAGAACCATTTACCATTGTGCTGTACCTTGGCGATACCTTGCAGCAGCTAAGGTGGAATGGAATTGAAAAAAACATTAAACTGCTGGATGCAGGAAGTAACTACATATGGTCGTCGGCTACGCTGTATACCAAAGAAGTTATTGCAAACCGTGAAGAATGGTTTTCTCAATTTATTGCAGACAACCCGGAACCTACAGAAGCAGCTTTGCAGGCGTTTCATAACTACACCCATGCAAATGACAATACCAACGGGTTGGTAATAAACCGCAACGGGTTGTTTAAAACCTTTAGTATTACGCAAGCGTACGTTGAAAAAAATGTGTTGGTTATGCACCATAATGACCTGCTAAATACCAAAGAATACACCACTACCCTCGCAGTAAAAAAGTAATATTTTGAAAGATCTGAAACTATTTATACATAAGATAACCCACTGGGAATACTGGCCATTTGATTTAGTCTATACACCGGTGTATTTTGTTTGGTTTTACTACTCATTTAAAGCTAAATCCTTCTTCTTCTTTAATGCTGCCAACCCTGCTATTAAAAATGGTGGGTTTTTAATGGAATCGAAAAAGGAAATTTACGATATGCTGCCCGCCGAACATATACCGCTAACACTGGCTTTTTATAAAAACGATAGTTTTGACAGTATAGTAAAAGCTATGGCAGCAAAGGGTATTAGCTACCCCTGTATTGCTAAGCCCGACATAGGAATGAAGGGGCTAGGGGTAGAAAAAATAAATACAGAAGAGGATTTAGCAAACTATATAAACCGTATTGATGTAAATTTTTTGGTACAGGAATTAATTACGCACACTAATGAAGTTGGCATATTTTATTA
The DNA here is from genome assembly GCA_027483285.1 of Bacteroidota bacterium. Classification (GTDB taxonomy): domain Bacteria; phylum Bacteroidota; class Bacteroidia; order CAMBQF01; family CAMBQF01; genus CAMBQF01. Next base: position 4,918 of record JAIXUZ010000167.1, on the reverse strand, counting down.
CCGGTATCCCCATCAAAAAACAGGTTGTATATCAGGCATTGTTTACAAAGAGTTCTTATCAGTTACGGGTAATGGGAAGTGTTCTTTACTTCAACTAATTGAAGCAAACCCACGTTACCAGTTACAACTACCCGCATTGCAAAAAAAATATGGCACTGGCTTAACGCGCGTGCCACATAATAATGAAACAGTAAATCTGGTTCCTTTTGGCAACCATGCCCGTGGGGCTAAATTTATTGATGCAAGTACCTGGAATACCCCTGCGTTGGAAACCACTATAGACAACATTTGCAGGCAGGTGCCCGACTTTCATTTTGGCAGGCTGGATATTAAGTTTAACACCTTTGCCGAATTAGAAAAAGGGGGAAACTTTAGCATTATTGAGCTAAACGCCGCAGGCAGCGAGCCAACACATATATATGACCCAAAGCACTCCCTGTTTTTTGCCCTTAAAGAAATTATACGGCATGTAACGATATTGTTTGAGATAAGTGTTGAAAATAAACAGCGCGGGTTTAACTACCTTACATTTAAAGAAGGGGTGCAAATGTTTAAAGACAATAAACTACAGGTAAAAAAGCTTAAAGCTTATTAATGGCAGGCACTGCAACCAAAATAGGAACTAATGTAGCTTCGGGTTTTATAGTAAGCTTTGTAGGTACATTACCCCTTGGCTATTTAAACATGCTGGCCTTGCAAATATACCTGACCCAAAGTGTACTAAACACGGCCCTTTTTGCGCTGGGTGTGGTAGCTGTGGAAGTTATTGCCGTGCGCTTAACATTGTTAAGTGCTGTATGGTTGCTGTCAAAAAAACGACTTATGCTGTACCTTGAATTATTTACCATCGCGTTTATGGCGGCATTTGCTCTTTATTTTTTTTTAGCTGAGGATAGCACCCTGCAAAACAACCATGTAAAGGTGAATTATGCAATACACCCTTTTGTTTTTGGCCTGATGATGAATGGGCTGAACTTTATGCAATATGCCTTTTGGGCAGGTTGGAATATCTACCTGATAAATAACAAAAAACTAATAGCTAAAAAACCTTATTATTATTGGTATTTGCTTAGCACAGCTATAGGCAGTTTTTGTGGTATGTTGTTATTTGTTTTTGCTGCAACATTTTTACTTCAAAAAGGTGCCGGGATTATTCCGGTTTCTTTTAACACATTGTTTGCTGTAATATTTGCGTTGCTTGCTGTATTCCAAATTTTTAAGCTTTATAAAAAGCAAAGGGCTTTACATACAGCATAACCTATTGTATTCTATTTAAACTTATTTGATTTAGCGGTTGTTCATATTACAAAACATGAAACATTAGGCCAATTTAAACAGGGGCTATAACCTTTTGGCTGCTCAATATCATAAACAGGGCTGTGTAATTTTAATACCTTTGTACTATGGCTGATAAAAAGGTAATTCTGGTAATTTTAGATGGTTGGGGCATAGGCCAAAACACGCCTGCAAACGCAGTACTGGCGGCCAATACCCCTTGTTTTGATTCGCTTATAGCAAAATACCCTCATAGCCAGTTGCGTACGGACGGGTTGAACGTTGGTTTGCCCGAAGGGCAAATGGGAAACTCTGAAGTAGGCCACTTAAACCTGGGTGCGGGGCGTGTTATCTATCAGGATTTGGTAGAGATAAACCTTGCCTGCGAAGATGGCAGCCTTAGCCAAAATGAAGAGCTAATAAAAGCCTTTAAATATGCCAAAGACAATAACAAAGCGGTGCATATGATGGGTTTGGTTTCTGATGGGTGCATCCATTCATCAGACAAGCACCTGTACAAACTATGCGACATTGCCCGCCAGCACAATTTGGTAGATGTGTTTATACATGCCTTTACCGATGGCCGCGATACCGACCCTAAAAGCGGAGTTAGCTATTTACAAAAGCTGCACGACCAGCTAATGCAAACCACGGGGCAGATAGCATCGGTTATTGGCCGCTACTACGCTATGGACCGCGATAAGCGATGGGAACGTGTGGCTGCTGCTTACAACCTATTAGTTAATGGCCAGGGCGAGCAGGTAACAGACATTATTGGGGCTGTTGAACAATCGTACACTGCGGGGATTACCGACGAGTTTATAAAGCCGATTGTAAAGGTGGATGCGGACGGCAACCCCATTGCTACTATTAAGCCAGGCGATGTGGTTATTTGCTTTAACTACCGTACCGACCGTTGCAGGGAGATTACCGAGGCTCTTACGCAACAAGACTTCCCCGAGCAGGGAATGGCTAAGGTGGAGCACCTGTATTACCTAACTATGACACCTTATGACCATAGTTTTAAAGACGTTAAGGTTATCTTTAATAAAAAAGATATTACCAATACCTTGGGCGAAGTACTTGCCAACGCGGGCAAAACTCAGCTACGTATTGCCGAAACCGAGAAATACCCGCATGTTACATTCTTCTTTTCGGGCGGGCGAGAGGTGCAGTTTACCGGCGAAAGCCGCATTATGGTACCATCGGCTAAAGATGTGCCTACCTATGATTTTAAACCTGAAATGAGTGCCCTTGGAATTGCCGAAGCGGTGGTTAAAGATATGGACGAGCGCACACCCGACTTTATCTGCCTTAACTACGCCAACCCCGATATGGTAGGCCATACAGGCGTTTTTCCTGCTATTGTTAAGGCAGTAGAAACGGTTGACAAATGCCTGCAACAAACCATAGACAAGGCTATTGAAAAAGGCTACTCAGCTATTATACTGGCCGACCATGGTAATGCCGAGTTTGCCATAAACGATGATGGCACGCCCAACACTGCACATACTACCAACCCTGTGCCTTGCATACTAATTGATAAGGACAATTCAGCCCTGAAAGATGGTAAGCTGGCCGATATTGCCCCTACTATTTTAGCCCTGATGGGCATAAAAGCACCCGAAGAGATGGATGGTGAAGTGTTGGTTTAGAGCATGTTACAGGCTATTATTAAAAAAAATGTAAATATTTTTTGCATTGTACCTACAAAATATTATTTTTGCAGCCCTAATATTCCCTGATAGCTCAGTTGGTTAGAGCGAATGACTGTTAATCATTAGGTCTCTGGTTCGAGCCCAGATCGGGGAGCAAAAGTAAAGCCACTAGCAATAGTGGCTTTTTTGTTTTTCCTAAGTGTTAAGCCAATAAAAAGCCGCCCTGAAAATTGATCAAAGCGGCCGGTTGTAAATGTAGGGTACGATAAGAAGGAATAAATAGGTGCAATGCTGCCCTACAGTAATATTTTAATGATGGTACCCATACGGGCGGTGCGGTCCACGGCGGTATGGGTGGTAGCGGTAAGGGTTGGGCGCAGGCACTACTACTACCGGTGGGCGCGGCTGTACAACCATTACGCGGGGTGGGGGTGGCGGTGTGCGCACTACAACTACTGTGCGTGGGGCACATGCACTAACCAAGGCTAGCAACAACGCGAAAAACAAAAAAGCCATCGCGTTTTGAACGAAATACATTATCCTGACATTCATAGCTAATAATTTAATCTACACTACATAGACCAAACACCTTGCCAATGGTTTAAAATTGAAAAAAAATAATACTAATTAAAAAAATAGCTAAGTAACCTTGGCCTTGCCAATCATATTAGCAAACAGGTTGGGAAAAAAGCGTTTAATGAGAACCCCGTAAGTTTCCTTGCCACCAATATACACCTCGCGTCTGTTGCGGTTTATGGCTTTAATAATGCCCTGGGCACAATATTTTGCGGTAATACCATTTGCAGTGGCATCGTCCATCGTATTTTGGGCGCTACCATCGCTGGTAACAGCATTAACAGACACATTGGTTTGTACAAAACCGGGGCATACAATGGTAACCGTAACGCCATCTTTTTCCACCTCTGCCCGCAGCGAATCGAAAAAGCCATGCAGCGCATGCTTAGCTGCCGAGTAGCCAGACCGCATAGGACTGCCAAACTTACCCACCAGGCTGGTTATGGTAACAAAGCGGCCTTGTTTTTGGCGAAGGAAGTAGGGAAGTACCGCCTTGGTTAACGCTATAGTGCCAATGGTGTTTACATTCAACAGGCGTTGGTCTACCTCCCATACAGTATCTTTAGCAAGCGAGCGTTGGCTAAGGCCACCGTTGTTTACCAGAATATCTATACGGCCAAAATGGTTCATTACCTGGGCGGCCTTGCCCATCATCTCCGCAGGCCTTTCAAGGTCTAGCGGCAGCACAAAAATATCCCGCTCGCCAAGGCCTGTAGCTGATGCTACGCGTTGCAGTTCTTTCTCATTACGGGCCGATAAAATAAGCCTTGCACCCTGTGCAGCCAACTCATAAACAAGGGCCTCACCAATACCTGATGAAGCCCCCGTTATCCATATTATTTTGTCTTTCATTTCAGTTGTCGGTTGTCAGTTGCCGGTTCCCGGCAAAATTTTAGCTAACTTAATTTAAATACTGGCAACCGGGAACAGGGAACTGTGAACTTAGTTAAAAAACCGGCTGTTCCATGTATCCTCGCTAAGGTCGCGGTAAGTAACCAAGCCGTATATAATGCTGCTAACAAATATAAACGACGTACTAAACGCAAACAGGCCAATATATCTCGCATAAAGCGCACCAATGTTATATTTTTCTGCGCTAAAAAGCCCGGCTAAAACACATAGTAGTGTTATTATAGCAGCAAGTCCCACTGCCGTTATAGCCAATGTTTTCTCATTGCGCATTGGGTAAACCATAGCCTGCTTATAGGGCTTAAAATCATCGCCCCACTGGTGTAGCAGGTAGTATGTACCATCGCTAAGCTTAGCAAATAGCAAGGGATCGGAAAAACGGTCGTGTAACTTAAAAAACTCGGCAGGCGCTACAATGTAGTATTGCTTTTTATCGCCTAAGGCAAACTTGTTTTCAAACTGTGTAATGGCAGTAACCGCCGCGTATGGCAGGGAGCCTT
>JAIXUZ010000029.1 GCA_027483285.1 Bacteroidota bacterium | reverse complement strand
TAATACCCGCAGCTAGCGCGTAACGGATAAAATGCGTTGTTAGCGATTTTACCAGTATTTCGCGTACTAACTCAAAATTAATGGAAAGAATCATGATTGTCCGTATAATTAATTAAAACCACGGCATAAGCGGCTACCCCTTCTTCTCGGCCTACAAAACCCATGGTTTCGTTGGTGGTAGCTTTAATAGCAATATCATCAACCGTTACACCTAAAATAGGGGCAAGGGCGTGTTTCATATCATCAATATGGGGATTGATTTTTGGCTCTTCTATAACCAAGGTAGAGTCTACGTTGCCAACAACAAAACCCCGTTCGCCAATAAGCTTAACTGTTTCGGCAAGTAACAATTTGCTGTCAATACCTTTAAAACGTTCGTCAGTATTGGGGAAATGAAAACCAATATCGCGCATGCCTGCTGCACCCAAAAGGGCATCGCAAATGGCATGTATTAGGGCGTCGGCATCAGAGTGCCCATCTAAACCCTTAGTGTGTTCAAGCTTAATGCCACCCAGCCAAAGTTCTTTTCCTTCAACCAGCTGGTGTACATCGTAGCCCATGCCCACCCTTATCTTCATTAGTCTTTGTCTTTGTTTTGGGCTTTGAACGAGTCAAAGTCAAAATGCAGGGTAAAACGTAGAGTATTCTCAAGAGGGTTACGCTGTTGGGTAGCTATAAGGTAAGCAAAGTCTAAACCAAATACACTGTAGCGTAAGCCTGCACCTAAAGTAAAGTACTGGCGGTTTCCTTTGGTACGTGGTTCGTGAAAGTATCCTGCACGCACAGCAAATTGATTATCATACCAGTATTCTAAACCTATAGAGTAATTAATCTCTTTTATCTCTTCTCTAAAGCCACCAGGGGCGTCAGCAAACGATGTAAATAAGCCATTTACAAGGCCACGGTTAGGGTCTTTTCCCTTAGCAATAACAAAGTTGCCGTTTTGGTCTTTAATTGGTTGACCTGTAGAATCATCAACCGCGTAAATAGGCGGGGTTGGAACCATCAGCTTATTAAAATCTACCAATATAGCCAGGCTGTTGTAATCGTCAAGGTTTATTTTAAACTGGTTACCCCAACGCAGGTTTGTAGGGATAAAGTCGCGGCGACCTGATTCTGTGTAAGAAATTTTAGCGCCAATATTTGATATAACAATACCTGTAGAGTATTCAGCATCTTTGCCACCTACTTCAAGTTCGTCGTTACGGTAGTATGTGCTAAGGTCGGCAGCAACAGACTGGCCTGCTTTTGTTCCCTGCCCGTCAGAAAGGCTAACACCACCGGTTAGGTTAGAATAGATGTAACGTAAAGTTAAACCACCGCTCCAACGGTCAGAAAATTTACGGGCATAGCCAAGATCTAAAGCAAACTCATTTGGCTTAAACTGGCCAATAGTGTTACCAACAATATCGGTAAATGTAATATCGCCTAAAGAGAAGTAGCGAAGCGAAGCTGATATTGCCTGGTCGCCTTTAAGTTTATTGTAGTAGCTAAGGTAAGCAAGGTTAATATCAGGAACTAAAGCACGTAACCATGGAGTGTATGATACGGAAAAACCAGCTTTCTTTTTAATAAATGCCAGTTTAGACATGTTCCAGTGTATTGAATTTGCATCGGGCGTTAAAGCACCGCCTGCATCACCTAAGGCACCAGAACGGGCATCGGGAGATATCATTAAAAATGGAACGGCTGTGGTAACTGTATTTATTGAGGTTGCAGGGTCGTAACCTGATAACTGGTCTGTACCTAATTGCGCTTGTGTGGTTCCTGCAATTAAAGATACAGCTAAAGTTAAAAAGATTGGTTTGATTCTAATCATGCTACAAATATATAGTAAATGTGTTAATTGGCTTTTCTATTTAATAAGACCTTTCAACGTTTTATAAACTCTTTTTGTTTCTCATTAACGCCTAAAGTTTGCTAATATTGTAAGAAAATTAATTTAAATGACAAAAATAGTAAACAGGCTGTTCTTATGCTTTGTAGCGGTTTTTAGCTATACAGCTAATGTTCAGGCTCAAAGTATACAGTGCCCTAATTGTCTGCGTAGCGGTATAGAGCTTGTAAGCAATGGCGATTTTTCTCAGGGCAATACCAGTTTTTCAAGCAGTTACAACTATTTTAATCAAACACCACCACCCGATATGGGAGAGGGGTTGTATGCTGTAGTCCCAATACCTAACGATATACACAATGGTTTTGCTAGCTGCCCAGACCATACCACCGGCACTGGAAACCAGATGGTTATAAATGGCGCTACCCAAACCAATGTTACCTTATGGTGTCAGACAATAAATGTAACTCCCAATACAGATTACCTGTTTTCTACCTGGGTGCAGTCTGTTTCAACTGGCAATCCTGCCGTTCTTCAGTTTTCTATTAACGGTGGTAATCTGGGCACTACCTTTTCTCCGCCGCTTGCTACCTGCCAGTGGGCTGAGTTTTTTACTACCTGGAATTCAGGGGCTAACACTACAGCATCTATATGTATTGTTAATCAAAATACATCTTTTGGCGGTAACGATTTTTCGTTAGATGATATATCGTTTATGGCTTGTAACCCTATCGTACCGCTAAATGCTAGCGTGCTGTATGCTGATGCTGGATGCTTTGGGGCAAACGATGGCTCTGCCACGCCTAACACCGGACAAGCATGGAATGGTGTTCCGCCCTATAGTTATGTTTGGTTTGATGGTACCAGCGATGCTATAAAGGACAGCCTTGCTGCTGGTAGCTATTTTTTAATTGTAACAGATTCTGTAGGGTGTGTTGATACCGTTAATTTTACCATAACATCGGCACCTGAGTTTACTATTGATTTAGGGGCTGATACCCTAAGCTGTTTTGGTGTACCTGTAATTATTAAAAATCTGGCCTTAAACCAACCGGGGAATGTTGTTTACCAATGGAATAATGGAACTTCTGATTATTTAACAACGGCTGATACCAGTGGAACCTATATACTATGTGGTACTATAGGGCAATGTACCAAATGCGACTCTATAAACGTTATCATATCGCCCGACTTTACAGTTGATATAGGCCCGCCCGATACTACCTTTTGCCTTGGCGGCAATGGTGTAGTGCTTAATGCGGGAAACCCTGGGGCTAATTACTTATGGAGTACGGGTGATACAACCTATACTATTAATGCAGACTCTTCGGGCCTCTATTGGGTGCAGGTGTATTTTGACTCGCTTTGTGTAAAGTATGATAGTATACAGGTTTCGCAAAGTATATGCACTAGTGTAGTGTTTGTACCAAACGTTTTTACTCCTAACGGAGATGGCATGAATGACAATTTTATTCCGTTGGTTAGTGGAATTGTTACCGATGGGCACCTATTGGTTTTTAACCGTTGGGGGTTAGAGGTGTATAAGGCTGATTTGGTAAATTTTTCGTGGGATGGAAAGATAGGGGGAGCAGATGCTACCGATAGTGTTTACTATTGGATATTTAACTACAAAGATAATAATGGCAATGAGAAGCAACTCTCAGGTACTGTTACACTGTTGAGGGATTAAAAGAAATTATTCAAAATAAAAAGGCTGACTCGTTTCAAAACAAGTCAGCCTTTTTGTTATAGATTAAATTGAACTATTACTTCACTTTAATGTAGGTATCTTCGTCTTTCTCAAAGAAAAAGCTTACGCTTTGGTTTTTTGAGATGAAGTTTTTAAGCTCAGTTGATGTAGTGAACTTCTCATCAATATTCTCTGTAATTGGGATAAACTTCACCATAGCATCATTCATCATTTCAAACTTATAAAAATAGTATGTCTTTTTGTCTGATGTTGTTTCTTCCCAAAGGTTAAGGTATTTTGTACCACTTACATCGCTCATATAAGCAAAGTAGTTGGTTACATCTGTATTGTTTTTAGAGTGTTTCTCAAACTTATAAGTATAATTATCTGTTTTAGTTACCACGTAGCTCGACTCTGAGTTGCTGCGTAATTCCCAGGTTCCTGTAAGTTTTTCGTTAACCCTTACCGATGGTGCATCAATAGGAATGTCTGAACTAAACGGACATCCGGTAAACAGTAATAGCGAGCTAAACAGGGTTAGTGTAAGTAAAAGCTTTTTCATAGTGTGATAATTTTTTCAGCCATAAAAGTATAAATTAAAAAGGGGCTTAAAAGCCCCTTTTTTAAAAATTTTTCAGTTTTAAAACTAACAAGTCTTATTTAATACCTCTTACAAACACGGCTAAAACCTTGCCTGTATTGTCTTTTAGTTGTAGTTTATTATCAACTACAGAAAAGTTGGTTGCACTACGAAGAGCGGTTAAATATTCATTTTCGGGCACACCCTCGCAAAACATTTTGGTAGATATTATCTTTTCCATTTTAATCTTTTTACCATCATAAATAGTAAGTGTGCCATTAATGTTATTGCAGCCACCAAAGCCGCTAACACGGTTAGCTGTTGGGTCAAGGTCAATAGTAGCTAGGCCTTTGGTAAAGTCAGCATCGGTAACCTTGCGGCCATTTAAAGTCTGTAAAAACCATTTACCATTTACTGTAATACGGCCTTGGGGTTCCTCTTTTTTTACCGGTTCTTTTTCAATCTCAGTCTCAGCAATTTTTATAGCTTCGGCTTTTACAACTTCACCACCAAATCCTTTTAAGCTTTTGCCTTTGTAGCTTACGTTTACCATTTTGCTGTATGTTAAACCGCTTGCAGGGTCTTTGCCTTCTTTACCAACTACATCAAAAGCAAATTCTTTTCCAACCATATATTTTTCGGTTACAACCCCTTTAGCATCAGTAGAAGAGGTAACTGTGTATTCACCAACAGACGTATCGCCGGCGGCTGTTTTTATTGTAGCGTTTGTGCCGGCAAGTTCAAGAACCCAGTCTTTACCGCTTGCTTTAAAGTCAACTTTTGCAGGCAGCACAACAGCAGGCGAATCAGCAGGTGGGGTTTGGATTTTATTGGTATCAGAAGTTGAACTTCCGTTAGTTTCGGTTTTTGGTCCGCAAGCCGCAAACAATGCAACGGCCGATGTTAGTATTATGTATTTTTTCATTTCGGTGTGTTTATATGATAATAGCAAATTAGAAGCCAACATTTGTCCTAAACAGTTTTATGGCTATAGCCAGTAGTATAAAACTGAATACTTTGCGTAATATGCTTAGGCCACCTTCGCCCAGTAGCTTTTCTATATACTTTAGGTTGCGCAAAATACAGTACACCACAATTATATTTATTACAATGCCGGCAATTATGTTTTCAATTGTGTATTCTGACCGTAAGGATAGGAGGGTGGTCATAGTGCCCGCCCCGGCAATTAAGGGGAATGCAATTGGGACAATGGATGCTGTAGCAGGCATTTCATCATGGTAGAGCTTAATACCCAATAGCATTTCTATGGCCAGCAGGAATAATACAATAGAACCTGCTATGGCAAATGATTTTAAGTCGATACCTAAAAACGCCAGAATGGTTTCTCCCAAAAAAAGAAAAACCAGCATAATAATAAGCGCCCAAAACGATGCTTTTTCAGCATGTATGCTGCCCACTTTTTGTTTTATAGCCAGTATAGCAGGTACAGAGCCTACAATATCAATTACAGCAAACAAAATCAGGCTTACGGTTAATATGTCTCTTGGTACAAAATGCATAGGGCAAAGGTAGGTATAAAGATAAGTTTCCCCTTATTAAGAAGGCGAATTCATTTTTTGTTTGATTTACCATTATAAAAAAAGGCCCCACAGATGTGGAGCCTTTTTAAATGGCCTAAACCAATAGGATATTAGAAATTGTATTTGTTTTCTTCAATAAGCTTAGCAGCTATGCGGCGACGGGCATCCCTTGTGTTTAAAGGTTGTGTCTTTGTAAAGCGTTTTAAGCCCATAAGCATTACTCGTTGCTCATCACCTTCAGCAAAAGAGTTGATTGCTTCTTTACCGGCCTTGTTAATACGGTCGGCGGCATCGTTAATAAAGGTTTGGGCAATATCAACATATACCTGGGCAGCTTCAGCTCCTTTAGCTTCAAGCAAACGCTCAGCACGTAGCAATACTGATTCTGCAATGTAGGTTTCAATAACCATATCAGCAGCATTCATCAATATTTCCTGCTCTTTAGCTAAGTTAGCCATGAATTTTTGTGCAGCAGCACCTGCTACCATCAATACGGCTTTCTTAAAGTTTTTAACATAGCCTTTTTCAACTGCAAACGGAACATCTTCAGGAGCTTCGAAAGAAGGAACAGAAAGAAGTTCGCCGGCAACAGCCATAGCAGGGCCCATAAGGTCTAACTGGCCTTTCATGGCTTTTTTAAACATCATGTCTACAATCAACATGCGGTTAATTTCGTTAGTACCCTCAAAAATGCGGTTGATTCGGGCATCGCGGTAAGCACGGTCCATAGGCGCCTCTGCAGAGTAACCCATACCACCGTAAATCTGAACGCCTTCGTCAACTACATAATCAAGTACTTCAGAACCATAAACCTTCATAATTGCACACTCAATAGCATATTGCTCTACACCTTTAAGTTCTGCAGTTTGTTGGTCCATACCACCGGCTACTAAAGCTTCAACGGCATCGTCAATGTTTTGGCCTGCACGGTATGTAGCAGACTCACATGCAAATGTGCGGATAACCTGCTCGGCAAGTTTGTAACGGATAGCACCGTATTTAGAAATAGGACGGCCAAATTGCTCACGCTCGTTAGCATAGTTAACAGACTGAGAAATGCAGGCTTTGCTACCGCCAACGGCTGCAGCACCTAATTTAATACGGCCAATGTTTAATATGTTAACAGCTATTTTAAAGCCGTTTTCGCGCTCTGATAAAAGGTTTTCTACAGGAACCTCGCAGTTGTTAAAGAATACCTGGCGGGTAGAAGAACCTTTAATACCCATTTTCTTTTCTTCTTCGTTAAGTGTGATACCACCAAAGCCTTTTTCTACGATGAAAGCAGAAAGGTTTTTGTCGTCATCAATTTTAGCGAAAACAATGAATACCTCGGCAAAGCCAGAGTTGGTAATCCACATTTTTTGGCCATTGATAACGTATTTAGTACCATCAGCATTAAGGGTAGCTTTGGTTTTGCCAGAGTTAGCGTCAGAACCTGAGCTTGGCTCAGTTAAGCAATAGCAAGCTTTCCACTCGCCGGTTGCAAGTTTAGGAAGGTATTTAGCTTTTTGTTCAGCATTACCGTAATATACAATAGGTAGTGTACCAATACCTGTGTGGGCTGAAAAGCCAACAGCAAAGGCATGGCCTGCACCCGTAACTTCTGTTAAAAGAAGACCGGTGTTAAAGTCTTTACCGTATCCACCATACTCTTCTGGAATAGAAACAGCTAATAAGCCTAATTCACCTGCTTTATCAAGCAACGATGGCATAAGCTCAGGCTCTTTCATAGAGTCGATACGATCTAAAATAGGCCAAATTTCAGCCTTTAGAAAGTCTGTGCACGATTGTGCAATCATTAATTGCTCTTCATTCCATTGTTCCGGAGTAAAGATGTCGGCGGCTTCAGTTTCACGAATCAGAAACTCTCCTCCTTTAATAGCGTTTTTTGCAGCTGTTTCCATTATAAAATTAGTTTTTACAAAATACAATAATACACATAAAAACGTATGCATGCATAACATTGTTGCAAATTATCATACACCAATTGAATTTTTTTAGACTGAAAATCAAATAGTTATAAAAATAAAGGTATGCAAGCCTACATTTTTTATTTGCCGGGGCTTGCCAAGGCAGGAACTTTTGCCGGCGGAGGGTCGGGGTAGGTAGTTTTTATAGCTTGCCCATTAACATATTCAACGGTGCGCAGTATTTTACCGTTAGATTGGAAATACTTCCATTGCCCACTTTGGCGGCCATTTATATATAACCCTGTGGCGCGGGTTTCTCCTGTAGTGCTATAATAATATGTCCAGGTGCCAGAGCGCTTACCATAGTTATATTCGCCCGAAGCTTGTGTTTGTCCATTAAAAAAGAACGCCTCAAAATCGCCATCGCGTTTACCATCAAAGTAGTTACAGCTAATACGAATACGGCCGGTTGTTGCATGATACCAGGTACACTGGCCATGCATTTTATTATCTTTATAGTTAAGGTCGTTTAATAAAAGCCCGCTGTACGAGTAGAATTTCCATAGCCCCTGACGGCGTAAAGATGCGTCTTTGCAGTTTTCGTGCCTGTCGCCTTTGGGTCTGTATTGGGGTTTGGCGCAGAATAAATCGCCAGAGTCTTGTGCTTGTAATGAAAAGGAAATAAGAAACCCTGCAGCTACTAAAGCAACTTTGAAAGAGGTAAAGTTAATTATGCTTTTTTTAGCGGTAAGCTGTTTAAACATATGCTGTACAGGTAGTACGACTCGTAATATTACTAAAAATAGTGTTAATAAACAAACACTTGTGTTAGTAAGTTGTTATACAGTAGCTTACATTAATGCTAATTACTGCCGATGTGTTTATTTTAGTGATAGACGTAAAACGCAAGCAAAGGTTTAATAGCTGCTTCAATCTCAAAGTAAGCCAAGATTTACCAATGGCTCTTTTTTGGTGGATTTAAAATACTATCAGGCGGTGTGCCTGAAATTTTTCTTTTTACTTCACCGCTATAATGTTTTGTATCAGCATAATAAACTATGGACCAAACAACCTTATCGTCTTTATAACCTATCTGAGATAAAAGAAAGCCGCTGTAAGAATAAAAATTCCAAACACCCTGCCTACCACTATTATTTTTGCAGTTTTCATGCTTATCTCCCTTTGGTCTGTAGAGCGGAATATAGCAACCAATATGCTTTTTAGAAGGGCGCCCTGTTTGAGGATAGGCTACAATGCTAAAAGCTATAAAGCAGGTTATTAGAATTATCCGTAGCATACTGCAATATAAAAAAAGCCTGCGGAATTATCCACAGGCTTTTTAGTTTTATAAGCTAAAAGCTATAACCTAGTTAAGCAATTCGAAGATGCCTGTAGCACCCTGGCCTGTACCTACACACATAGTTACAATGCCATATTTGCTTTTGCGGGCGCGCATCTCGTTAAACAATTGTACCGATAGCTTAGCACCTGTGCAACCCAGCGGGTGACCCAGGGCAATAGCACCACCGTTTACGTTAACCTTATCGGGGTTAATGCCAAGGGTGCGCACAATGGCCAATGATTGCGATGCAAACGCTTCGTTAAGCTCAAATAAGTCGATATCTTCTAATTTTAAGTCGGCAGCTTTTAGCGCTTTAGGCACAGACTCAATTGGCCCAATACCCATAACGCGCGGTGGCACACCGGCAACAGCATACGATACCAAACGGGCAATAGGCTCCAGGTTAAGTTCTTTAACCATATCTTCAGACATCAACAATACAAAAGCTGCACCATCTGATGTTTGCGAAGAGTTACCGGCAGTAACAGAACCACCCTGGGCAAATACAGCTGGTAGTTTAGCTAAACGCTCAACAGTAGTATCAGGGCGAGGGCCTTCGTCGGTATCAACAAGGTATTCGCGGGTTTTCTTTTTCTCTTTCTCGTCAAGGTAAGTTTCTTTAACGTTGATAGGGGCAATGCCTGATTTAAAGGCACCACTCTTAATAGCGTTGATAGCTTTTTGGTGAGAGTTAAAAGCAAACTGGTCCTGGTCTTCGCGGCTAATTTTATATTCGTTAGCAACGGCTTCGGCTGTTAAGCCCATGCCCCAATAGTAATCGGCGTTGCCTTTGGCAACATCGTAGTTAGGAACCACGCGCCATCCACCAAATGGCATGGTAGACATGGTTTCTACACCACCAGCAATAATGCAATGTGCCTGGCCTGCTTTAATTTTTGCTACACCAATAGAAATGGTTTCTAAGCCCGATGCACAGTAACGGTTAACCGTCATACCCGGAACTTTATCTGTATTTAATCCCATAAGCGATACCATACGGCCAATATTAAGGCCTTGTTCAGCTTCGGGTGTTGCGTTGCCAACTATTACATCGTCAATACGCTCTTTGTCAAGGGTAGGGAATTGACCAACCAGTTGTTGAATAACGTCAGCTGCAAGGTCGTCGGGGCGGGTAAAGCGGAATAATCCACGGGGGGCTTTGCCTACTGCGGATCTAAGGCCGCCAACTACGTATACTTCCATTTTTATTTAAAATTGTTTGGTTAGATAAATTTATGGTTATTGTTGAATTTGCTATTTTGGGGGTGGGGGTACAGGGTCTTTTAATGGCATAGTGGTAGAAACCGTTTCGCCATTTTTAAACCGTACCGTTTTTAGTAAAATACCTTTAGAATTGTAATATTTCCAATCGCCATCGCGCTTACCCATAACGTAGTTACCGGTCATCCTTGTTTCGCCCGATGTGTTGTAGTAATAAGTCCACGTACCAACTTTTTTGCCATAGTCAAATTCGCCTTCGGCATTTGTTTGACCCGAAAAAAAGTAAGACGTGTATTCGCCATCGCGTTTACCGTCAAAGTAATTACTCTTTTCGCGCGTTTTGCCTGTTGTAGCGTAATATACAACAACCGGCCCGTTAAATTTGTTGTCTTTGTATGATATTTCAGAAATCACATACCCATAATAGTTATAGGTTTTCCAAACGCCCTGCCTTCGGCCAAGGGCATCGGTACAGTTCATGTGCCTTTCTTTACGCGGCGAATATGCCGGTTTTTCACAATACTGATCCTGCGCAAACACCGTTGTGGTGGCTGTAAGTAATATTAGCTGCATTACGTTTGTTAGTAAGCCTTTGCGCATTTAATGCCTTGTATCTGCGTAAATATATACCAATTTTGATATTCTACGAATAACAAGGCAGGTTTGTTATTAAATTAATTTGACACATTGTCTGCCAGCGTAGTTGTATTAGGTACTTTGGTATTTATAGCTTCACCCATTTTGTAAGTTACCACTTTAGCAAGCGTCCCTTTTGATGAATAATATTTCCAATCGCCATCGCGTTTACCCGATGTGTAGTTACCTGTCATACGTGTTTCGCCTGTCGAGTTGTAATAGTAAGCCCATACACCTATTTTTTTACCGTAGTCAAATTCCCCTTCGGCCATTACCTGGCCTGAGAAGAAATATGACGAATAGTCGCCATCTTTTTTACCATCAAAAAAGTTACTCCTTTCTCTCACTTTACCAGTTACCCCATAGTAAATTGTAACAGGGCCGT
This sequence comes from Bacteroidota bacterium, assembly GCA_027483285.1. Classification (GTDB taxonomy): domain Bacteria; phylum Bacteroidota; class Bacteroidia; order CAMBQF01; family CAMBQF01; genus CAMBQF01. The sequence goes on along the minus strand of JAIXUZ010000029.1, from coordinate 4,197 downwards.
TTATTTTATTGTCTTTGTAGGTAATCTCGCTTAGCAGGTAACCGTAATATGTGTAAGATTTCCAAACGCCCTGGCGGCGGCCTATAAAGTCTTTACAATTCATATGCCTTTCTCTGCGTGGGGCATATTCTGGCCTTGAACACATTAGATCTGCTGCAGTTTGTGCTACTAAAGATGTGACAGAAACTGTCAACATTGCTAGCATAATAACCACTTTGGTTTGTAATAGCTTTTTCATCGGGTTGCATTTATGTTAATTGGTAATCCAAAATTAGATTTACCTATTAATATAGCAGCAGCATTGCGTAAACAGTTCTAACCAATGTAAGATTGGCTGTATATTTTAGCATACAGCCAATCTTATGCAGTTATTAATTTCTTAACGGTTTGCCATATTTAATAATACTTTCCAAACGTTTTAGGGTTTTTTCAGTACCACATAGGCTTAAGAAAGCCTCGCGTTCAAGGTCTAGTAAGTATTGTTCCGAAACTTCGGTTGGGGCAGATAAATCACCACCACACATTACATAACCCAGTTTTTCTGAAATAAATTTATCGTGTTCAGAAATGTATTTACCTGAATACATTGTATTAGCCCCGGCATATACCATACCTAAGCCCGATTTGCCCATTACCTTAATGTCTTTGCGCTGTACAGGCTGGGTGTAACCTTCGTCAGCCATTAATATAGCCTGGCGTTTAGCTTCGGCAATTACACGGTTGCTGTTTACCACAACAATGTCTTTGCCCGGTTGCAAAATACCTAAATCGTAAGCTTCGTGTGCAGATGTGCCAACTTTAGCCATACCAATGGTAAGGAAGTTGTTGCGCAGATTGTTGGTTGCAATATCACCTTCTTTCAATGCATCAGAAGCACGAACAACAAACTCTTTAGTACCGCCACCGGCAGGTATAACCCCAACCCCAAGCTCTACCAAGCCCATATAGGTTTCGGCAGCAGCCACCACTTTGTCGGCATGCATGTTAAGTTCGCAACCACCACCTAAGGCAAGGCCTTTAGGGCCGGTAATTACAGGTATTGAAGAGTAACGCAAACGCATTACGGTATTTTGGAAATAACGGATAGCAAAATCAAGCTCATCATATTCCTGGTCTATAGCCAGCATAAATATCATGGCAATGTTTGCACCTGCAGAGAAATTAGGACCATCGTTTGATATAACAACGCCGCGGTAATCCTTCTCTGCCATATCAATGCCTTTGTTTATGGCAGTTAATACTTCCTGGCCAAGTGAGTTCATTTTTGAGTGGAACTCAATATTGATAATACCATCGCCAATATCGTGGATGGTAGCGCCAGAGTTTAGGTACAATGGTTTTTTGGTGTGGCGAACAGTATCGAGAATGATAAAGTTTTCACGTCCCGGAACCGGTTTGTACGATTTTGAAGGGATATCGTAGAATTTTTGTACACCACCTTCTATTTTGTAGAATGATGTAGCGCCAGAGGCAAGCATATCGTAAATCCATTGTGCAGGGTTGCGGTCTGCCGCTTCCATGTCTTTCACTACTTTATCAACGCCTAGTACGTCCCAGTTGTCAAATGGGCCTACTTCCCAGCCAAAGCCAGCGCACATAGCATCGTCAATTTTGTAAAGCTCGTCAGTAATTTCTGGTATGCGGTTAGACACGTATTGGAATAAAGCATACCATGTTTTACGGTAAAATTCGCCTGCTTTGTCTTTGCCGTCGTAAAGCACTTTCATGCGTTCACGCAGGTTGTCTATATTTTTAGTAGCCTCAAGGGTAGCAAACTTAGCTTTAACCTGTGGGCGGTATTCTAATGTTTTAAGGTCAAGAACTAAAATTTCGGTTTTGCCCTCGGCATTTTTAGTCTTTTTAAAGAAACCTTGTTTGGTTTTATCGCCAAGCCATTTGTTCTCTACCATTTTAACTAGGTAAGCAGGTAATTCAAATGTGTGTTTAGCCTCGTCGTTTGGCAGGTTATCGCGTAGGCCGTTGGCAACATTAACAAGCGTATCTAAACCAACTACATCACCGGTACGGAATGTAGCTGATTTAGGTCGGCCCAATACAGGGCCTGTTAGCTTGTCAACTTCTTCAATGGTCATGCCCATCTCATCAATAATATGGAACATGCCCATAATGCCGGCTACACCAACGCGGTTGGCAATAAAGGCAGGGGTATCTTTACACAATACGGTGGTTTTACCTAAGTATAGGTCGCCGTATTCCATTAAGAAATCAACAACAGACTGATCGGTTTCAGGTGTTGGGATGATTTCTAATAATTTTAAGTAACGTGGCGGGTTAAAGAAGTGAGTTCCACAGAAATGTTTGCGGAAGTCTTCGCTGCGGCCCTCATTCATCAGGTGGATAGGGATACCCGATGTGTTAGAGGTAATAAGCGTACCCGGCTTACGGAACTTGTCAACCTGGTCAAAAACCAGTTTTTTAATATCTAAGCGTTCTACTACTACCTCAATAACCCAATCGCAGGTAGCAATGTCTTTCATATTATCGTCAAAGTTACCGGTACTAATACGCGATGCAAACGACTTTTTGTAGATAGGCGATGGGTTGCTTTTTAAAGCAAAGGCAAGGGCATCGTTAACAATGCGGTTGCGTACAGCCTTATCTGTAACTTTTAAGCCTTTGGCGGCTTCTGCTTCATTTGGTTCTTTCGGAACAATATCAAGCAATATTACATTAACACCAATGTTTGCAAAGTGGCAGGCAATACGCGAGCCCATTACGCCGGAGCCTAAAACGGCTACTTTTTTGATTATGCGGTTCATTGTTACTGTTATTTCTCTTTAAAGATTTCTTTTTGATTTTCTGTTACCTGGTTTATTTGGTCTACCACCTCAAAAAATACTTTCAGTTTTTCGGCCGGTATATTTTTACGGATGTTGTTATTAAACTCTAGCACTGTTAATCGCGATACTTCGCGTTTCTTTTTACCTTCAGGGGTTAAAAATATGCGTACTAGTCGCCGGTCTGTACTATCGCCTTTGCGCACAATAAGCCCTTTTTCTTCTAAGGTTTTTAGCATGCGGGTTAGGCTGCGGCTTTCCATGCCCAATATAGGGCCAATTTTAGTTGCAGGGGTGCCTAACTTTTCGTCAATATTAAGTAGTATAAAACCTATAGATGTAGAAATATCGTGCTGTACAGCCTTTAGGTTGTACATGCGTGATATTGCGTGCCACGCAAATTTAATGTGGTAATCGACAGTTTCCTGTGCTTTCACTTTTTAGAATAAGAAAGACAAATGTAAAATAAATTTGTTATGCAAGCATACCTTTTTAAAATATTCTTATGAACCTGAAATTATTCTCCGTTAATACTCCTGGTATAGTCGCGGTATTCTATTAACCTTTTGGAATACAGGTTATTGGTATCACTTGTAAGTATATTTAAGGTCTCGCCAGGGTGGTATTTACGAAGCCAGTATTCAAATTTATTGCTCATAAAAGTACCCGTTTTTACATAATAGGCATAGCCTTGTGTAGTATCCATTACAACTTTAGATATAAGGTTTTTATCATTTTTATAAATATTCAATTTCCATTTCGGCGGGTCAATCATTAAAAACGTAAAAAAGTCGCTTTGGTCTTCTACAATAAATACCTCAGGATTAGTATTGGTTGTTTGTTCCTTGATATTAAACCGGGCATGCAAGCGTTGGGTTAATGGAATGTATTCTTTTAAAAATGAAGATTTGGTATGGCTAATTTTAACATAGGTTCGCGTTAGCTCAAAGCCATCATCTATAATAGCTGAGAGGCTATCTGTATCATAATTGTTCATATGCATAATAAACCGCTCTCCTACAGTTTTTGGTTTTACCATTACCAAAGAGCTAAAAAATATTAGGGATACTATAATTGCTATGGCTTTCATGTAATGCAATATTAACAAATAATACGAAGGTTTTTCCGTTCTTTGGGTTATGCTAAAAGGCTTTTGGGCAGAGTTATACCAGTTTACATTACGCAATGCACTATCGTGTATATTCCCGGTGTTTGTTTTTGGTATGCTGGGGGTATCAAAGCTATTGCCCAGCTATGTAATGCCCCGCTACGACTTTCTGCTACTGGCCTGCCTTGCTATGCAGGTTTGGATGTACCGTAATAAGTTGGAAACAAAAGATGAGGTGCTGGTAATATGCCTGTTCCACTACCTGGGGTTGATGATGGAGATTTATAAGGT
>JAIXUZ010000098.1 GCA_027483285.1 Bacteroidota bacterium | reverse complement strand
GCCACCAGCGAGAAGTTGAAGGTCATAAATTCTATTACGGGCCTTAGGCCGTTCATAGCCGCGCCAACGCCAATGCCGGCAAAACCAAGCTCGGCAATGGGGGTATCTATCACGCGTTTATCGCCAAACTCATCGAGCATGCCCTGGCTAACTTTATAGGCACCGTTATATTCTGCAACCTCTTCTCCCATAAGGAAAACATTTGGGTCGCGTCGCATTTCTTCACTTAAAGCCTCACGCAAGGCTTCACGAAATTGGATTGTCCTCATACAAAGACAAAGATACTAAGATTTTAATGAGTTAGGCTTTTCAACCGGACCAGCCTTAAAGAACTTACTAGAACTGGCTTCTATATTTTTATGGGTAGTATAAAGCCAATAAGGTAGCATCATAGCCGCAAAAAATAATACTGTAGAATACAGCAAAAACCTTGAAACACAAAAAAAGAGCGTGCTTAACATATTTGCACCTGAGAAAAATATAAAATTGAACAACTTTACTATCATAGCCTGCCTATACTATAAGTATGGTAATATCAGCAAAACTAATTAGTGAAACAGGTTACTAATATTTATTTCGACAGGTGGTAAATTTTGGCCGATAATTGGTACCCTATTGCAGATAGCAGGAAATTAGCAACCAAGCCCGTTAATGGTAAGTGCGCAGCGATAATTCTTTCTCAGAAAACTCAGGCGGCATTGTGCTTTTATCAAGATTACGCTCGGCAGCGGGCTTTAGCATTTCGGTAGCTATGTGCTGAAAATGCGTTTGAAATGCAGCGCAGGTCCATTTACCATAAGGAGTGTGGCCTCCTTCGTATAATTGGATATCGTATTCCTCTCGCGTGGTACAGTAGCCAAAATAGCAGTTTGCATAGCTGGCTACAATAACATTGGTAACGCCACGTTTGCTAAGTGTTTCTAACAATTGCGCGCGCAGGCGGCGAAAAGCCACCGTAGTAATCTCGCCGGGGAAACCAACAATAGCCAATTGCCCAACCACTATAATTTGCAAAGGGATAATGCTGGGTGTCCACCCATGTTCGCGCAGGCTACCTGCCTTGTACTGCTTTTTCATTTCGCCAATAAGCGGGTCTATAAAGCCCGGTACAGGCAGTTTGCGCACATCGCTGTGGCCCATAACACGGCGGTGGCCGTTTTCAGTAACTATTAGTTTAGTGCCGTGTGCTTCATTCACTGCAAGCTCAGCCTCGTAAGCTTCCTGGCTATGCTTTTTTGCTTCGTTAAGTATACGTTTGCGGGCGCCTTTAATAATACCTTTGGCAAAAAATCCTAAAAAGTCGGGTATGCCTTTACCATCAACAGGCGTACCTTTTATAAACGCCAAACCCATTGATGGGGGAGCTGTTTTAGCATTTTGCTCGCCACGGGCAAAGGCAGGGTCGGCAACGGTATTGGCCATATCGGCAAACACCAGTTCGCAATCTATAGCCCCACTAAGTGGCGTGGTAGTTTTAGCGGCTTCAAATATCTCAACTGCCTTTTTATATTGCAACTCGCCGGTATACTGGCAGCTCTTTAAATCGTCTTTATACTTGCCCCGTTTCCAGTCTTTGCCCTTACCATGAAAGTTGGGCGACACATCGCCACAGGCCTCTTGGGCAAACACAGCAATAGCATCGGGGTTACCGGCATTTTTATAGTACTCTTCAAAATAGGTAGATGCCCAGCCCTTGTTATCGCCCGATATTTTAAGGCGGTTATTGGGTAGGCTGGTGGTATGCACACCAAAAAAATTGGCCTGGCCCAATGGCTTGCCATCAGCCCCATCAAAGCGAATCATATTCATTTGCCTTTCCATTGCCAAATGGGTTTGAAAAGGGGTAAGCTTTTCTACATCAGGGTTTTGGTTATAGGCATCAAGCGACCGGTTAAAGGCTACATCCCAGTCATCTTCAAACTTACCACTTCCCACGCGGATATCGCCTTCGGTTTTATTGCCCTCAGCCAACACAATAGCATCGTAAATAGCATCAACATTGGCATTGTAAACAGCAGGCTGAAAACCCGGAATACTCATATTATAAATTGGGTAATGCGAGTAGCCACCCGGTGCGCTGTGGGTATGTTGTGCACAAAACAAGGTATTGTTGTGGTGGTAGCCCCATTGCGGGTAATTGGCAGTAAGCTTATCTAAAACACCCTGCTTAATAGCCATGGTTACAAAGGCACTCTCCGTATTTACAAAAGCAAATTTGCTACCCGTATCAGGGTGTTCAACAACAAATGCACGGGCATAAACAATACTCTCCTGCTCCACAGCTTTGTGATGGGGCATGCCATAGCCCATCATTCCTACTCCGGGTTTAAAGCATTTAATTTCGGCTTTGCCGGTACCAATTTTGTACATAGTTAGTTGTTAGTTTTATAGCTGAAATTTGGCATCTGACATTTTTAAACTTTCAGATTTCAGTTGTTAGATTCTTACGGCCTGAATTTTATAAACGGTTTCACCTTAAACCCATCGTTGGTTTCTACATACAAATAGCAGTAACCATAGGGCACATAGTTAATATCAAGGTTCAATTCAAAAATAAAGCCGCCCAGAATATTCTGGTAAAAGCCGTTGTAATACACCTTGCCAAAACGGTCTATCACCTGCACGCGCAGGTAACCATCTTTGTTGATTAAGGCCTTCATGTACAAAATATCAATTACCGGGTTTGGGTTAAAGTCAAAGTCAACCGCACCGCACACACCAGAGTTGTAAGCTACTATACCACCGTATTTGTTGGCAAAGCAAATGTTTTTGTAGGTAACGCCATCGCAGCCACACACGGGATTAAAATCGGGCGGGCAAAACGCTCCGGGCTGAATAAGCGTACTGTCTTTGCACTGGGCCTGTGCACCAAGGCTGATGATAATAACTGTAAACGTGAGTAAAAACTGTTTCATTTACTGTAAAGGTACGATTGTATAGGCAATTGGTTACGTGTGGTTGAAAATTTTAATCGACTTCTCAATGTCGTCCCTACCCAAGTCCTCCCCCGCCAGCTTATCCTCCCTCCCCCTCGCGAAGCGAGGGTACTCCCTCCAGCGGGAGATAAAAAACAACGCTAAACTATCCCTCTCTGGAGAGGGTGGATTCACGCAAAGCGTGAAGACGGGAGAGGACATTTGCAGCCTTTACCCCACCCTCATCACGCTGGCCTTTGCACCCAGTTTGTTGCGGGTAACAAGGTGGTAAGCCGCGTAGCGGGCAGCATCAAGGGCATCGTCTAAAAATTTAACAGGCGTGTCCATCAGGTGCCCGTTGCCGTCTTTCATCCAACAATAATTATTTATTTCTTTAATCAGGTGCCCGCTGTCTGCATTTACAAAAATGTGGCAGCGGCGCATCCTGTCTATGCCCTCGGTAACATATTTGGTTGCCGGGTGGGTATTTAAAAACCCTGCCGCTTTCAGCTCATCAATATATTCAGGGCGGGCGGTATCGGCATAAATACGGTGGGCGTAAAAAATCTTCATCTCCTTCATCAGCGCAATCAGTTCGGGCATGGTAATATGGGTGCGGTAAATGCACTCGGTAAGGTACAGTTCACCATCGCGGTAGTCGGCACGTACAAGGGCCGTAGCGTGGTTAAAGCCAAAGTCGAGTCCATACGCTGTGGTAGTGCCCTTCGGCAGTTCGCGGAATATATCATAGTTAGGATACACCAAATGCGCGGCACCACCTTTCTCACCCAGGCCATAAACACGCCAGTACTCGGAATCGGTATGTTCCAGCATCTCAATTTCGCGCACCAGTTCTTTATCCAGAAAGGTGTTGTCTTTGTAGGTCGATTTTATCAGCACACAATCTTCGCGGGTATGAACCTGCTCATAAATCCAATGGTGTTGGGCCGATGGGTTATAGTCGAGTATCAACTGCCCGGGCGTGCGCATAATAGCCTGCCTGAAGTCGTCAAGCGATGCCTCGTTGGCCTCGTTTATCCAGAATATGTCCTGCTTACGGCCGCGCAGTTTCTGACTCTCGTCAAGCCCAACAAATAAAAACTCGGTACCATTCAGGTGGTAGGTGTGGTTGGTTTTATGTTCTGCTGCGGGGTTGTACAAACCCATCTGTTTCAGTATATCGTAAAAGTCGACCATAGCACTGGTTTTTAGCTAGGTATAGCTTTTGCGTGCAATGGTAATACGCAGGTTTTCGCCATCCATAGCGCGCAAAATAAGGTACTGGCATATGCTGTACGTTTTGCTCGACCGTGCACCGCCCTGGTGGCACATAACACGGGAATGGCAGTTAGCCCATGTTTTATTAAACACAGGAGTAGCATCAAGGTTTTTAATCACGTTCTTTAATTTTAACGTTGATGGTGGCTTTAATGGTTTGTTGCGCGCCGGTAGATGACCAGGCATCGTCTTCTATTGCCGTTACAAACCCGTCTAACAATTTAGTAAGCTGCTTGGTAGTTAGTTTATTTATCAGCGCGGGCATCTCTTCTTTGTTTTGGGCAACGGGCAATAGCTAATCTAAAACAGGGCTATAATTTTCTCTTAAATATTTAATGCCATCCTCTTCATTTGATATTTGTTGAAATTTAGAAAATCCCCTTTCAAATCTTATAAGATAGCTTTACGTTTCAGGTTGGGAATAAGAAGATGCATCACGACCTAATAAGAATGGTTTAAAAATCTTATTTAATAACGGTTGTCCTTTTACAATATTCTCTTTAGTATAATTATCTACTCAGAATGCATCGGAAAGGCCTGTTTTAACAACATAATAAGCTTCTCCATTTATGGTTTTAGACAGTGTTTTATATTTAAGCTGCAACGACACTAATAAATCTTTCTCTTTATTAGAAGATATAACCCAAATATCACCACTAAATTTAGCAAGGTCAAATACTTGTTTATTACTAGAAATATTTGAAAGAAAATCAATAGACTTGTCAGAAGTCAAAAACGAAATATCAACCTGCTTTAAAGGTGTGCTTTTTTCTGAAATAAAAACACAAGGACAAGTTGTAGCACCTTCGAAAATTTGCAAATCGCCAAAATCAATAAATGAAATTAAACGCTGTGTTAAAAACAATTCGCGCAATGGTTTGCCATATCCAGCCTGTAGCCATTTGTTTGGCATGATAAAGGAAATTTTTCCGTTATCTTTTAAAATATTAAATCTTTTTTCTACAAAATAGCTGTAGAAGATATAAATGCGGCACAAACCAAAACCGCACGGATAGTGAATAGGGCTAGTTTGTAAGCGGGTTACGGACCAGGAATTGGAATATGAGCGTACCTACCACCATACCGGCAGCGCCGCCCAGCATAGTGCCAAACATTTTGCGCATGCGCACCTTTCGCCTT
>JAIXUZ010000115.1 GCA_027483285.1 Bacteroidota bacterium | reverse complement strand
TTTGCCCAGTCTTTTATATCCACATCCTGTACATCAAGCTCCATGTGTTTAGATTCAATCTTAGATATATCAAGGATATCATTAATAAGCTCCAGCAAATCGTTACCCGATTTTTGGATAACCTTGGCATACTCAACCTGCTTATTGGTTAGGTTTTGACCTTTATTCTCGCTTAACAGGTTAGATAGTATGATTACGCTGTTTAGCGGTGTGCGCAGCTCGTGGCTCATATTGGCCAAAAACTCTGATTTGTACTGGTTAGCCCTTTCCAACTCTTCCGCTTTTACACGTATAGCTTCGCGGGCAATCTCCAACGATTCGTTCTTAGTTCTAATGGCTTCGTTTTGCACCTCAAGCTCGTGGGCTTTTTCCTGCATTTTTTGGTTTGCCTGGCGCAAAGCATCTTCTTTTACAATAAGCTCAGTATTCAGCTTACGGGCCTCTTTAAGCAAGTACTCTGTTGTTTGCTTACGTATTATGGTATTGCAGGTTGATGCTGTCATTTCAGCAACATGATTTATCAAACTGGTTTGCAGGGCTGCAAACGGTTTTGCCGTACCTAATACTAACACGCCAATTAGCTCTCCTTCAAATATTAAAGGTGTATATACCAATTGCCTTGGCTGTGGTTTGCCACTGTTGCCTTGTGGCATTGGTGCAAGGTTTATCACCTGTGGGGTTTTATTATCGGCCACCTGGCCTAAAACACCTTGGCCTATGCCTACCTTTTCTTCTAACAACTCGCTATAAGTAACACTATTAGCTGTTAGTAGTTGCAAGTGGGGGTTGGCCACGTCTTTAGCTTCAAACCTGTAAAAAGCGCCTTGCATTGCTCCGGTATATTCTATAACATATGCAAGCACATTTTCTGTTAGCTTATTTATACTATCGTGGTTTTTTCGTAGAATTTCGCTTATCTCGTTTAGGCCCTGATTTGTCCAGTTGCGGTCTCTTTCCTCGCCTGTAAACTTGGTAAGGTTAAGCTTCATATCTATAAGTGCAGCACCTAATTCATCATGTTTACTAAGTGGTGTATGATCTACGGCAAAATTACCCTTACCTATACTGTTAGCAAACTCTGTTGTTTGACGCAGGTTTGTTACCAGGTTATTTACAGAGTTTATCATCTCGCCAATCTCATCATTCCTGGGCGATTTATCAATCTCTACCAGTTTACCCAGCCCAAGCGCGTTTATGCTGTCTTTAATAGCAATAATTGGCTTTGTAATAATATTCGACATGTAAAAGCCCAGTATTAAGCTTACCAAAATAAAAAGGGCCAAAACACTAATAACAAGGTTGCGCATATAGGCCGACATATCGTCTATAGCATTTTGCAGGTTTACCTTTTGTACCTTTTGGTTATTGATAATGCTGTGCAATTTTTCTATTATTACAGCTGTTTGGGGCAGCACTAATTCTTCTAAAGAGCTTTCGGCATCCAGTTTTTGAAAAGGGTCATCATAATCGGCAAAGGTTTGCAGCTTTTGGGTAACCAGCTTTTGTTGCAAAATCAGGTCTTCAAAATTTGAAATGGTCAACATTAATGTATCGGCCATAGCTCTGTTGGTCCAGTGTTTGGCAAGGCCTTCAAGCCTTGTTTTCATTGCCGGAAACCGCTCATTATGCAGTTTTTTTAGTGCTACCTTATCATCAACTTTAGAGCGCAAAAACACCCAATTGGTAGTTAACATTTTCGACTCTACAATCAGTAGCTCAAACTCATCCATTGCCTTTAAAGATGGGTCTGCCACTTCTGATATATAGTTGGAACTCTCCTTTGCATTAATAAGAATGTTGTAGCAAAACACCGATAGTAATGCACACAACGCAATAAGTGCGGAAAAGCTTAAGAAAATGCGCTGCGAAATACCTATTTTTAATTTCATTTTCATAACCCTGATATTTAATCGTTAAATGAAAATTTGTAGCGTAAACGAACCATATACTCTCTTGATGGGCCCGGAAGCGGGTCTGAGAAAGAACGGTGTGCCTGAATAAACTGGTAGTTTTGGCCCAGTATATCAAATACCCCTGCACCAATGCTCAACCCATTCAATACATTCTCATAATTAATGTAAGTAGACAACAAGCAGGTTGGTTTTACCCTATATAATTGTTCAAGGCTATTGTAACCATAGCGTTCGCTATATAACACAAACACAGGGTTTATGCTAATCTTTTTAGTTATGTTAATACTACCGCTTATTGTAACCTTATGTGCCGGAAAAGCCAGTGTTAAATTAGGGTTTACGGGTACCCTGTAAATATCAACCCGTTGTTTATGGGTTTGGTAATACGAGTAGTTAGCGGTAAAATATCCAACTTTGTTTTTCACCCTAAACTCAAACTCGCCGCCACGGGTTCCACTACGGTCATCGTTTATATAGTTTTCAATATCGTTTAGCTGATTAAATACTATGGGGTTTGATACCTTATTATCAAACACGTTTATGGTAACAAAAATCTTATCTGTTATCTGCATACCCAGTTCAGCTTCTGTTACGGTAACCAATTCGGGTTTTATAAGCGGGTTCACATCTAGGTTTGATATAACTGGTGCCCTGTAAGCCCAACTATACATAAGTTTGGCATGGAACCTGCCAAATACCTTGGTTAACGCAGCCCGTGGCAACACCACATAGCCAAAACGGTTGTGCTTATCAAGCCTTATCCCGGCTGTTATGTTTGCCCATTTGCTGGTATACTGCCCCTGTAAATAGCCAGAAAAGTTGGTGTAAGTAATTTTACTATCGCCATTTCCAAAACGGTAGTCAGAGTTTGGGGCAAACACCTTGGCATGGTCAGCAAAAAATTCAGCGCCTGCGGTTAACTCCAATTTATCCAACGGCTTATAGTTTAGCTGCAACGCGGCTGTGTATCTTGATGTTGATATATTTGTATTATAAGACGCTGTATCTTTTGTATTGGTTAAAAACCATGGCAACTGTTGCTTAAATGCTATACGTGGTATAAGGCTAAATTTATCGCTTAGCTTATATGTATACTTTACATTAGCCATGTGTGAGCGGAAAAGATAGTTGTTATTAATAAGCGTAGATTGCAATTGA
>JAIXUZ010000333.1 GCA_027483285.1 Bacteroidota bacterium | reverse complement strand
TAACAACAAACTCTTCATCAACGGTTGATGCATCCCATGTGCCACCCGAAGAAATAACAAGGTTGTTGAATGTTTTAGTACCTGTAGCACTGGTGGTTTTAATAGTGCCTGCAGCTGTTGTGTTGCCCGATACTGTTGCATCAAAACCGGCAAGCTCTAGTGTTGCGCCGCTGGCAATATCTAATGTACCACCTACAGTAAATACACCTGCCGTAGTTGCCGTATTATGGTCAATATGTACATTATTAAAGTTCATGTTGGCTGATATGCCTTGCGCATCAACCGTTAGGTTAGCACCACCAAAAGCAAAGGTTGAACCTGTTGTTGTTGTGCCGCCTTTAATGTAGATAAAGTTGTTGCCTACGGATACGGTGTTGGTAACCGTAAGTGTACCCGAAGCTTTATCAAACGTTAGTTTAGGGTAGCGACCAGCGCCTACAGTAGTATTACCTGTTAGCACCTGTGCGCCTGTACCATTTACAAGCACTGTGGCTGTGCCCCCGCCATTGGTGCCGGTATTAGTATTTAAAAGGTCTGCTTTGGCAGCAATAATACCGTCGCCATTCATAATAATATTGCCTGTACCCTCTAAGGTAAAAGTGCTATTAGCAGTTATCGTAGTGCCGGTTGCAAAGTTGAATGTTTTAGTACCGGTTGCAGATATGTTTAATTCGTTTAATGTTGTAGAACCTGTCCATGTCATGTTATTGCCTAACACTACTCGGCCACTATTGTGGGTAAACGTACCCGCGCTCATGGTAAAGTCGCCGTTTAGGTTTAATAGTAACGATGAGCTCCTGAATGTTGCCGATGCACTGGCTATTGTAAGCGGGCCGTTAATGGTAATATTAGCAGAGCCGCCCTGGAATGTACCGTTGTTTACAATTAAACCATTAGAGCCAACTGTTACTTCGTTAGCATTTTGAAGAATCATACCGTTGTAGCCTGCTTCCATAGTAATACCGCCTACGTTTAGTGGGCCGTTTATATTACATGTACCCGTATTGCTTGCGCTAAAAATTGCTACATCGGTACCTGTGGGTACACTTTGCCCACCGGCGCCACCATCTGAAGCTGCCCAGTTAGCCGGGTTTTTCCAATCAAGGCTACCGTTCGAGTAAGAGAAGTAGTTTATGCTTGCAGTGCCTTGTGTGCTCGATTGGTTATTTACATTTATAACAAAACGCACTTTAGTTGCATTGGCATGCCATGTAGAAAGGTCGCCAAACAACATAACAAAATACCCGCAGTAAGCTGCAGGGTGCATAACTGTAATAGTTGACAAATAGTTGTTGTTAGCATCGTATTGTTCAGCATCAACAGAAACCAATGTACGGCCACCTGTAATGCCCGTAACGTTCATATCCAAACGTCCGTAGTTTTTATCCAACGTTAACAATAACGGAGCACCATCATACGAGTGTTTAAGTGAGCTTGCGTATCCACCCGCTGCATTATCTACCGTTATTGTGCCTGTACCATCGCCAGATAATACCCAGCTACCCGTTCCATTGTCGTTAGACAGTTCCCAGGCATCGGTTTCCCACTGGTTATCAAAGCTGCTTGTATAAACAGAGTTGCCAACCCAGTAGCGGTCTACGCTATCGGTTTGGGCTAACATACTTCTAACATCTCCTATATTAAATATAAAAGTAAGCGACACTACAACCGTGAAGAATGCAAAAACCGAAGCGGCGATAACCAGCCTGGCCCTCATCTTCATTTGTTGTCTTACTTTTAAGCGTTGGTTAAGCTTAAATTTCATAGCTCAATTTTTTGTTAATGTGGTTGGTTTATTAACTGTGGTAAAATTATTTGGGTAGCATGGGGCTGCAACTCAATAGTATTACAAGGCAATACCTGTGTAAGGAATACACATAAAAAAGTAGCGGGCAAAACATACGCTTTGCCCGCTACTGTTGACTAACACAAAAACTAAACTCTGAAATTATTGAAAAACACAATGTAAGTAGGGTAACTATATTTGTTGATTTGTACCCTTTTTTAAGTCTTTACACTATTATTTTTTTTATGGTAATGGGATTAGATGCTATTGTTTTTCGTTCTCGTAAGATTCTATTACCCTGTTTAACTCTTTAAGGAAATTGCCAAAAGCCAGCTTGTTTAACCACTTGGCCAAAAAGTGGCTAAGGGGTGTTAATACCGCAATACAAACCGCTAAAACAATTAGTATAGCCAAAGCCTTGTCAGGACTGTTGGCAATGTTATTTGAAGCCCCGCTAATGGATATGCCCGCAAAAAAACCGGCCGCTACCGATATGGGGTAAATAAAAATAAACACCCGCTCTTCCAGCTTTATAACTGTGCTTATCAGGTTATGCGTAGCTTTTAAATTCTCCAGAACAGGTAGGTTAGAGATATCGCCCTTTTGCATTTTTGCTTTAAGGTTAAGGCTTATGTATAGCGACCATAAATTGGCCACAAATACCAAACCCATAAGTAGTTGTATTATAATCTCGTGAAAGTAAAATACCGCAACCAGCCAAACCGGGGCTATTACTACGGTAAATACAATGCGCAAATTCCATTGCCGCTTTAGTTTTTGCAAAGGCATAGCCGAGTCGGCCCTAAGGTCGGCTTCGGTATATGCTTTGCCTGTGGGTTGTTGCAATGCTTTTTGCAAGGCATCCCACTCGTTATCAAACCCTGTTGGCTTCATTTCGTACCTTGTCTGTTAGTGTTTGTTTAATGCGGTGCAGTTTTACTGCCGCGTTGTTTTTAGATATGCCAATAATCTCCGCAATCTCCTCGTTGGCATACCCGTCTAAATGCAAAATAATAATAGAGCGCTCGGCCGGTGGCAATTGCTTTACGGCAAGGTATAGCAGCTCGGCCCCATGGTGCACTTCATTGTTATTGCTTAGTGGTTTTATATTATCAATATCAACCGTAACCATTCGTTTGCTTTTACGGTGAAAAACAAGTGCGGTATTAAGGCACACACGGTACAACCATGTTGAAAATTTAGAACGGTTTTCAAAGCTTGCATACGAACGCCATGCCTGCAACAATATCTCCTGGCGCAGGTCTTGCCTGTCGTCGGTATTGTCGGCATACAGGTTTACTATCTTATTGATAATACCTGTGTGTTCTTCTATTTGCTCTAAAAAGCGTGTCTT
Source organism: Bacteroidota bacterium (assembly GCA_027483285.1). GTDB lineage: Bacteria > Bacteroidota > Bacteroidia > CAMBQF01 > CAMBQF01 > CAMBQF01. Next base: position 4,625 of record JAIXUZ010000333.1, on the reverse strand, counting down.
CATAAGGCCCCTGCCCTATTTACTATCCATTAATGGTTTTACTGTATACCCTGCCTTGCGCAGCTGGTAAACCAAGCCAACAGGCCCCGCCAAATGTAATGCGCCTACGGCTATAAATTGCGATTTGTCTTTCATCAATGCGGGTAGCTTTTTCATCCAGTTGTTGTTACGGTCGTCCAACAATCGTTTCATATCGCCAACATACTCTTTGTTATTATTAGAAAGTACCCAAAGCCCCGCTAAATCCTGCGCAAAATACAAGTCTACCAGTTTATTGGTAACGGTGTCGGCCTCGTCAATCTTATCAATGTATTTCCTCACATCAACTACCTGCTCATCAATTGGTTTTCCCATTAATATATCAACTTGTTCCTGTAAGGTTTCAAGCCCTAAAACGGGTTTCTTTTTTTCTCGGGCAAGGTCCATAAAGTACATATCCATGGCAGTTCCTTTGTACTTTTCTATTTTATCTTTTACCTCTTTAGGCATGGCAGCTGCCAGCATAGTTATAATAGCAGCAGGCTTCATATTATCAAACAATGCAATGCCAAAACCCATGGCATCGGTAAGCTTAGCATCCAGTATTGCCAACTCATCTTTGGTAAAAAGGTCTGATAGCTTTTTATCCTCCATCATCATGGCCTTTTGCACCAACAAAACATCAGTAGGCTTTAAATCTAACTCTACCACCAGGCCTTTGGCTTTATCAAAGCACTCGCCCACCTTGGGCATTTCCTTTAAAAAGTCGCTATTAAGCAAATGGAAGGTGCCAAAAAGGTAGCTGGGCTTTTTTAGCCCGTTGCCCGATACTTCGTACAACAGCCCTTTATCGGGTTCCTGCTGGGCAAAGGCTTGCGTAAAGAGCCCGCCTATAAACAGGGCTACAAGAAATGAAATAGTCTTACTAAAATTATTCATAGCGAGAGATTATACCCATTAGTATACCACTAAGCTATAAAATTACCGCAGGGCAAAAATATTTTACTTTTTGGGCGTTACGGCCTTAACAGTATACCCCGCTTTGCGCAGCTGGTTAACCAACCCAATAGGGCCTGCAAGGTGCAAAGCTCCTACGGCAATAAAACATGTTCCCTCCTTCATCAATATAGGTAGTTTTTTTAGCCAGTTGTTGTTACGCTGGGTAAGTATACGGTCCATGGTGCCAATCTGGTCGGGGTTATCAAGGGCCATTTGGTACATGCCCGCAAGGTCTTCATCAAAATACAAATCAACCACCTGCCCGCCTACTTTATCATCGTGGTCTTCCATATTCAAATAGTCTTTCAGCTGGGCTATTTGCAGTTCTATAGGGTCGCCAAACAAGGCATCCACCTGTTCGTCCACCGTTTCAAGCGATATAACAGGCTTCCCGTTATCGTGTGCTTTTTCCATTAGGTAGGTATCCATTACTACCCCATCGTACATTGAATATTTTTCTTTAGACTTTGCCGGCATGGCCGATGTCATAGACAACATAATAGCTGCCGGCTTAATATGGTCGTAGGCATCAATACCTGAGCCTGTGCTGAGTGTAAGCTTAATATCAAGCTTATCTATTTCATCATTACTTAAATAGTCGCTAACGGCTATGTCAGGCATCAGCATAGCGTCCTGCAAATCATCTGTTGCGCCGTCTTTAAGTTCCACCTCTACTACCAGGTTTTCAACCTTTTCAAAACAACTGTTTACTGTAGGGTGGCTATCAAAATAACCACTACGCAAAATATGGAATGTGCCAAATAAAAAACTGGGCTTGGGCAGCCCGTTGCCCGATATTTCGTACAACAAGCCCTTGGTAGGTTCTTGCGCTTGCAGCTGTGGGGCGGCAAAACCCAACAGCGTAACAATATATAATAGCAGTTTATTAAAACGCTTCTTCATCAATACCAAATTTAACCTTTGTTTACTTATAACGGACCAAAACCCTTTAATGTTATTTAATTGTAAAGGCTGTTTTTATTTTAAATATAAGGCACATTTTTTGATATAATTACATAAAATAAAGCTCCCCTAAATTCCCATGTTAAAAAACCTCCGTTTGCTACCCACTATTGGGTTAGCAATTTGCATAGCATTTGGCGCTGCAGCGCAAACTGTTTCTTTTTCTGAGCCCCAAAAGCTTATACCCTCGCCCATGTTGCCTGCCGGTATTACTACATTAAAGTCTAACAACAACCTTGATGCCACATCATTCCACAACCGTTATTACGTTGCGTTTAGAACAGCGGGCAACCACTTCCCTGGCAAAAAAGCTGGCTTGTATATTATGAGCAGCGTGGATATGAAAGACTGGAAACTGGAACATTATATACACACCGGCCGCGACCTGCGCGAACCCCGTTTTATGGTATTGAATGATAAATTATTTATGTACTATTTTGAAGGAAGCAAACGTTTTTACAAGTTTGAGCCTAAAGATTTGTGGGTTTGCAGTTTTGATACCACAGCCCAATGCTGGGAAGAAAAAACCCTGGATAATATGGAGGGCTATGTGCCATGGCGCATACGTACACGCAATGGCAAGGCTTATTTATCGGCCTACTATGGGGTAGATTTATACTCGCCGGGAAAACACGAAGGCGACTTACGTTTATTTACATCAAAAGACGGGTATAGCTGGCAACCTATTAGCGAGCAGGCACAGGTAAGTGTACCTGGTGCCGAAGAAGGGGAATTTGATTTTGACCCTGAAGGAAATATGTGGGCATGTGTGCGGTTGGAAGGCGAAGGGGCATTAGTTGCCTATGCCGATAAAGACAGCCTTGACACCTGGAAAACATTCCGCACAAAAAAGAAGTATGATAGCTCGCTTATGTTTATGCGTAAGGGCGATATGTACCTTATTGCCCGCCGCAACCTTGGAGGGAACTCGGATAAGTTTCCGCGTTGGATACCGGGTGCTTTAAGGCGCAAACTAAATATGGTTAGCTACTCTTTTCATAGCAACCGTACCGCATTATATAAGCTTGATAAAAACACCAAAACGTTTGAGCCTGTAATAGATCTGCCCGGAAGTGGAGATACAGCTTTTCCGGCATTGGTAAAAAAGGACGACAATACGTACTACTTTTTTAACTACACCAGCGATTTAAAACAACCCGACAAGCTATGGATTAGCGGGCAGTTGGCCCACACGTTTATCTACATGTCGGAATTGAAGTTTGAAGATTAGGTTGCTCTATGTAGTACATTTGCAGCGTGAACGTTATTAAAGCCGGAGAACTATTGGGGCATAACGGCCCCGTGTACACGATTGTAAAAAGTGTGCACCCTAACCATATATACAGCGGCGGTAGCGATGGCCTTGCCGTAGAGTGGAACATTATTACCAAAGCCGCCGGAACTGTTGTTGCCAAGGTTGATGGTGTTATATACAGCATTACCCCTATTGGAGAACGCTTTATTGCTATAGGTACGGATAAAGGCGGTATACATATAATAGATTTAGAATTAAAGAAAGAAATTAAATACCTGCTTAACCATACCACTGGGGTATTTGATATTTTGTACTTAGCCAAGCACAAAAAATTTGTAGCCATGGGTGGCGATGGGTCGTTCTCTGTTTGGGACAGCCAAACTTATGTATGTGAAGCGACTATTAAGCTATGCGACGCAAAGCTGAGGTGTGCTGCTTTAGACACTAACGAAACAACTATAGCTATTGCCTGTGGCGATAATACCGTGCGCATTTTTAATATTGATACGTGGACAGAAACCCATAGCCTTGCCGACCATAGCCTGAGCGCCAATGTTGTTAAGTACCACCCCAACGGGCAGTTTCTGTTAACCGGTAGCCGCGATGCCCATTTGAATATTTATGATGTAAAAGGCTATAACCTTATACAATCTATACCCGGGCATAACTTTGCCGTTTACAGCATAGCGTTTAATGACAATAATACGTTGTTTGCCACCGGGAGCCGCGATAAAACAGCTAAACTATGGGATGCTGAAACATTTGAAGTAAAACTCCGCATTAGTAAAGACAGCCACAATGCCCATATAAACTCTGTAAACAAGGTGCTTTGGGTTGATGATTACCTTATAACCACCGGCGACGACAGGGCAATATTTTTGTGGAAAATTACAACCGGTTAATTTTATAAAGACTACTTATTCAAAAGTTCTTTATCAATCAAATCAAGGACATTGCTATCAACATTAATATCAAATTTACGGGCAAACAAATCGGTTGATTGTTTTAACCTGTTTAAATGTTCTGTTTTGAATATTATGGGGTGGGTCCCATCTCCGCCGGCCCATTCAATGTCGCGTAAATCATTATTGACACAATTTTTTGCAAACGGAGAATTTAAAAGTATTGTGTGAAAATACATTTCATCTGGTATAAGTGTATACCTGAAAAAATTTCGGTAGCGCTTGTTATTAAAATGTTGATCAAGTACATAATTAGCGGCATCTCTGTTAATAGACCACCATGTTATACCACCAAAAATATTAAAACCATCAGGTATTTTGCGTTTACGCGGCAACACCCTACTCCAGAACAAAAGTCCAAGTTCTTTTTTAAAGCGTTTCTGCTTGATATACTTCTTACTCTCGTATAAAAATATTTTAACTGTAGAAAACAATGAATGCTCAATTAGCCTTGCACTTTCCAGCTC
>JAIXUZ010000199.1 GCA_027483285.1 Bacteroidota bacterium | reverse complement strand
CAACAGGCTCTGTTACTCTTTCTCAAACAGGAGGTACAGCGGCTTACCAATACCAATTAGGTAGTGGCGCATTCCAAAGCAGTGCAACATTTAGTGGCTTAACAGCAGGTACGTATACCTTTACTGTTAGAGATGTAAACGGTTGTACAGCTTCTGTAAATGCTACAATAACACAACCTTCTGCAGCGCTTGCAGGTTCAATATCAAGCCAAACTAATGTGTTGTGCCGTGGTAATTCAACAGGCTCGGTAACTATTGGTGCTACAGGCGGCACCCCTGCATACCAATACAAAATTGGCTCAGGTTCTTTAGGTTCAAGCAATGTATTTAGTGGTTTAGCTGCGGGTTCTTATGTTATCACTATTCAAGATAGCAAAGGCTGTACAGCTACTGTTAACGTAACTATTACCCAGCCTGCCTCAGCTTTATCGGGCAGCATTACAGGCCAAACTAACGTGGCTTGTAACGGTGGTAACGGTTCTGTTACTGTTGCAGGTGCAGGTGGTACAGCCCCATACCAATATAAAATAGGTTCAGGTTCGCTACAGTCTAGCGGCACATTCTCTGGCCTTACAGCAGGTTCTTACACTGTTACCGTTCAAGATAATAACGGTTGTACTACTACGGTTCCTGTAACTATTACACAACCTTCAAACTTATCGGTAAGCGCAACGTCTCAAACTAACGTATTGTGTTTTGGCCAATCAACCGGTGCCGTTACAGTATTAGGTTCAGGTGGCACGGGTTCTTACCAATACAAAATTGGTTCAGGTTCTTTGCAATCAAGCGGGACATTCTCAGGTTTATCAGCGGGTAGCTATACAGTAACAGTACAAGATGCTAACGGTTGTACATCAACTGTAAGCATAACCATTACCCAACCTGCCGCAGCCCTTTCGGCTTCTATAGGTTCTCAAACCAACGTATTATGCCGTGGTAATTCTACAGGTGCTGTTACTATTACAGCTACTGGTGGCACAGGTGCTTACCAATACCAATTAGGTTCAGGTTCATTCGGGTCAAGCAACGTATTCTCTGGCTTAGCTGCCGGTAGCTACGTTGTTACTGTTAAAGATGCCAACAACTGTACTACTACAGTAAACGTAATAATTACCCAGCCTACCTCGCCTTTATCTGGCAGCATTACTGCCCAAACTAACGTGGCTTGTAACGGTGGTAACGGTTCTGTTACTGTTGCAGGTGCAGGAGGCACAGCCCCATATCAATACAAAATAGGTTCAGGTTCGTTACAGTCTAGTGGCACATTCTCTGGCCTTGCTGCAGGTAGCTACACAGTTACCGTGCAAGACAATAACGGTTGTACAACTACTGTACCTGTAACAATTACACAGCCTTCTAACCTGGCTGTTAGTATATCATCTCAAACCAACGTATTGTGTTTTGGCCAATCAACCGGTGCTGTTACAGTATCAGGTTCAGGTGGCGCAACACCATACCAATATAAAATTGGTTCAGGTTCTCTACAATCTGGCGCTACCTTCTCAGGTTTAGCGGCTGGTACTTATGTAGTAACCATTCAAGACAATAACGGTTGTACTTCAACAGTAAGTGTTACAATAACACAACCTGCCGCAGCCCTTTCGGCTTCTATAGGTTCTCAAACCAACGTATTATGCTTTGGTGGAAATAACGGTTCGGTAACTATTAACGTTAGCGGTGGTACATCGGTATACCAGTACCAATTAGGTTCAGGTTCATTCGGATCAAGCAACGTATTCTCTGGCTTAGCAGCCGGTGCTTATGTTATTACTGTAAAAGATAACAACAACTGTACTACTACAGTTAACGTAACCATTACCCAACCTGCCGCCGCACTTGCTGCAACTACAGGCAGTATAGTAAACGTACTTTGCCGTGGCAATGCAACAGGCTCTGCTACTGTTACAGCTACAGGCGGTACTACTGGTTACACATACTCTTGGAACTCTAACCCGGTACAAACTACAGCTACGGCTACAGGTTTAGCTGCCGGTACTTACACTGTTACTGTTACTGATGCTAACGGTTGCCAAACTACAGCTACGGCTACTATTACGCAACCATCATCTAACGTATCAGGTTCTATATCATCGCAAACTAACGTATTATGTTTTGGTAACTCAACAGGCGCTGTTACAGTTGCCGGTTCAGGTGGAACAACACCTTACCAATACAAAATTGGTTCAGGTTCTTTACAGTCTAGCGGTACATTCTCAGGTTTAGCTGCTGGCGGTTACGTTGTAACTGTTCAAGATGCTAATGGTTGTACTTCTACTGTATCTGTTACTATTACCCAGCCTGCGGGTCCTTTAGCTGCAACTATTGGTTCTCAGACCAATGTATTGTGCTTTGGTGCTTCAACAGGTGCCGTTACTATTAATGCAACAGGCGGAACATCGGCTTACCAATACCAATTAGGCAGCGGTTCGTTTGGCTCTAGCGCAACCTTCACAGGTTTAGCTGCCGGTTCTTATGTTATTACTGTTAAAGATGCTAACAACTGTACTACTACCGTTAACGTAACTATTACCCAGCCTGCAACAGCAGTATCAGGTAGCATTACAGCCCAAACAAACGTAGCTTGTAATGGCGGAAACGGTTCTGTAACCGTAGCCGGTGCAGGTGGTGTTGCTCCATACCAATACTCATTAAACGGTGGGTCGTTTGTTACTAGCGGTACATTTAGTAACTTAAGTGCAGGTTCTTATACTGTTACTGTGCGCGATGCTAACAATTGTTCAGCTAGCGTACCTGTAACTATTACCCAACCAAGCAACCTATCAGTTAGCATTACTAACCAAACTAACGTATTGTGTTTTGGTAACTCTACAGGCGCTGTAACAGTTACAGGTAATGGTGGTACTACCCCTTACCAATACCAAATAGGTTCTGGTGCTTTCCAAAGCAGTGGTACTTTCAGCGGTTTAGCTGCCGGTTCTTATACCTTAACAGTTAAAGATGCTAACAACTGTACTTCTACAGTTAATGTAACAATATCTCAGCCTTCGGGCCCACTGGGTGGCAACATCACTTCTCAAACCAATGTATTATGTTTTGGTAACTCTACCGGTGCTGTAACAGTTGTTGCAACCGGCGGTACATCAGCTTACCAATACAAAATTGGTTCTGGTTCATTCCAGGCAAATGGTTCTTTCACAGGCCTTGCTGCTGGTGCTTATGTTGTAACTATACAAGATGCTAACGGTTGTTCAACAACAGTTAACGTAACAATTACTCAGCCCGCTGCCCCTCTTTCAGCTTCAATAGGTTCTCAAACCAATGTATTGTGCTTTGGCCAATCAACAGGTTCTGTAACTATTGCTGTTGCAGGTGGCACATCGGCTTACCAGTTTAAACTGGGTAACGGCTCTTACGGCTCAGGTTCAACCTTCTCTGGTTTAGCTGCCGGTAGCTATGTAGTAACGGTGCAAGATGCAAACGGTTGTACAACAACTGTTAACGTAACCATTACACAACCTTCTACCGCGGTTGCTGCAACCTTAGGCTCTCAAACAAACGTATTGTGCTTTGGCAATGCCAGCGGTGCAGCTACAGTTGTTGGTTCTGGCGGTGTTGCACCTTACACTTACTCAATCAATGGTGGTTCATTCCAGTCTTCAGCAACATTTACCGGTTTAAATGCAGGTACTTACAGCTTAACTGTTAAAGATGCTAATGGTTGCTCTTCAAGTGTTAACGTAACAATTACACAACCTGCCGCACCTCTTAACGCTACAACCACACAGGTTAATGCTTCTTGTGCCGGTTCAACTAACGGTTCTATTACTGTTACAGCAACAGGAGGCACTGCCGCTTATCAATATCAGTTGGGTTCAGGTTCATTCCAGTCTAGCGCAACATTTAGCGGTTTAACAGCAGGTACTTATGTAATAACAGTAAAAGACAATAACAACTGTACTACTACAACAACTGTAACTATTACAGAACTTTCTTCTACCGTTTTGGGTAGCATAACAAACCAAACCAATGTGTTATGTTTTGGTGCCTCTACAGGTGCTGTAACCGTTGCCGGTTCTGGTGGTGTTACTCCTTACACTTATGCTATTAACGGTGGTACCTTCCAAGGTTCAGGTTCATTTACCGGCCTTGCCGCAGGTAACTACTTTGTAACTGTAAAAGATGCCAATGGCTGTTTAGGAACTGTATCAATATCTATCACCCAGCCGGGCTCTCCAGTATCTGGCACTATTACTAACCAGGTTAACGTATTATGTAATGGCGCTTTAACCGGTGCTATAACAATTACAGGTAACGGTGGTGTTGGCCCATACACTTATAAACTAGGTAATGGTTCATTCCAGTCTTCTGGTATTTACACCGGCTTAGCAGCAGGTAGCTATGTTGTTACTGTAAAAGATAACAATGGCTGTACTGCTTTAGTTAACGTAACTATTACTGAACCTTCAACTCCGGTAGCAGGTTCTATAATTAACCAAACTAATGTATTGTGCTTTGGTGCTTCAACAGGCACTGTATCTATATCAGGTTCAGGTGGTGTTGGCCCATACCAGTTCAATATCAATGGTGGTTCATTCTCATCAAGCAACGTATTTAGCAACTTAGCCGCAGGTAACTATACTGTTGTGGTTAAAGATGCTAATGGTTGTACTACAAGTGTATTAGTAACTATTACGCAGCCTGCTTCTGCGGTTTCAGTTTCTATTGTTAACCAAACCAATGCAGACTGTAATGGTGGCATTAGTGGTAGCGTAACAGTAGCCGGTGCCGGTGGTACAGGTGCTTATCAATACAGCTTAAACGGCGGTGCTTTCCAATCAAGTGGAGCGTTTACCGGATTAGCTGCAGGTTTATATACTGTAGTTGTTAAAGATGCTAACGGTTGTACAGCTAACGTACCAGTTAACGTTACGCAGCCTAACGATGTTGTTTCAGGTTCTATTACAGGCCAAACTAACGTATCGTGCTTTGGTGGCAACAATGGTTCTGTTTCTGTTTCAGGCAGCGGTGGTACACCAGCTTACACTTACAGCTTTAACGGTGGAGCATTTAGTTCTACAAACTCATTTACAGGTTTAACCGCAGGCGCTTACAGTGTAACTGTAAAAGATGCTAACGGTTGTACTTTTGTTGTAACTGTAAACATTACCCAGCCTTTATCTCCACTTGCCGGTTCTATTACATCGCAAACCAATGTTTCTTGCTTTGGCGGAAGCAACGGCGCAGTAACTGTTCTTGGTTCAGGTGGTACGGCTACATATCAATATAAAATTGGTGTTGGTTCATACCAGTCAGGTGGAACATTTAATAGCCTTGCAGCAGGTACTTACACTGTAACTATTCGCGATAATAAACTTTGTACTACTACTGTAACAGTTATTATTACCCAACCTTCAACCCCTGTTGCAGGTGTTGCTGATGATGTTACCCCTGTTGCCTGCTTCGGCGATGCATCAGGTTCATTTACAGTAATAGGTTCGGGTGGTGTTGCACCATACATTTACAGCTTTAACAGCGGTGCGTTTAACAGCTCTAACTCTTATGTAGGTTTAGCTGCCGGAACATACACTGTAGTTGTTAAAGATGCTAATGGCTGTACTTCGCCATCAGTAAGCGTAACTATCTCTCAACCTAATGGCCCATTATCAGCAGGTATCGGTTCTCAAACTAACATATTATGCTACGGTGCTGCTACCGGCGCGTTTACAATTAACGCCAATGGTGGTACTGCCCCATACCAATACAGCTTAAACGGTGGTGGTTACAACTCGTCAAACGCATTTACAGGTTTAACAGCAGGTATTTACCTTGTTGTAGTTCGCGATGCTAACGGTTGTACTACAAACCCTGTTGTTGTTACACTTACCCAGCCTAACGCACCGTTATCGGGCAGCATAACCAATAGCACAAATGTATTGTGCTTTGGTGCAGCTACCGGTTCGGCTACAGTTGTTGCGGTTGGTGGTGTTCAACCATACTCTTACTCTTGGAATACTTCACCTGCACAAACAGGTAATACAGCTACCGGCCTAACAGCAGGTACTTATGTAGTAACCATTACAGATTTTAACGGTTGTTCAATTACCCGTACCGTTACAATCGCTCAACCTGCTACTCCAATATCAGCTTCTATTACCAACATAACCAACGTATCGTGCTTAAACGGTAACAATGGCTCTGCTACAGTAGTAGCTTCGGGTGGTACAGGTGCTTTATCATACTCTTGGAATACCAACCCTGTGCAAAATACAGCTACTGCTACCAATTTAACAGCAGGTAACTATGTTGTAACTATTACAGATGGTAACGGTTGTTCAACAACCCGCTCAGTATCTATTACCCAGCCTGCTTCTTCAGTATCTGCCGGTTTAGTATCTCAAACCAATGTTTCTTGTTTTGGTGATAATAATGGTACTGCTACTATATCAGCTTCGGGCGGCACGGGCGCTATATCAATTGTATGGAATACAAACCCGCAACAAACAGGTGTTACGGCTACTGGTTTAACTCCGGGTTCTTATATTGCAACAGCTACCGATGCTAACGGTTGCTCGGCTACAGTTTCGGTAACAATTACCGGCCCAGCCCAGCCATTAGCTTCAAGCATCATATCTTCTACCAACGTAACATGCTTTGGTTTTAACAACGGCGTTGCAGTAGTATCTGCCACCGGTGGTACAATGCCATACAGCTACAGCTGGAGCTCTAACCCTGTTCAAACAAATGCGGTTGCTTCAGGCTTAGCCCCAGGCACTTACACTGTGGTTATTACAGATGCCAATGGTTGTTTCACTTCATCAAACGTAACTATTACTGGACCTGCGGCTCCGGTTGCAGTTAGCATAATTAACCAAACAAATGTTGCCTGCCGTGGCGATAACAGTGGCGCTGCTACTGCATCAGCTTCTGGTGGCACAGGTACGTTAAGCTATACCTGGAATACAGTACCTGCACAAACAGGCCCAACAGCTACAGGCTTAGTTTCCGGTACATATGTTGTTACTGTTGTTGATGCATTTGGTTGCTCTGCAAATACCAGTGTTACTATTACTCAACCAGCTACTGTTCTTACCGCACAATTGGTTAACTCTGTTAACCCAACATGCTTTGGTTCTAACAACGGTTCGGCTACTATAGCTGTATCGGGTGGTAATGAGCCTTACAGCATTGTTTGGAACACCGTTCCACAACAAACAGGCTTAACAGCAACAGGCTTAGCGGCCGGTAGCTATGTAGCTGCTGTAACCGATCAAAATGGTTGTACACGTTTTGTAAACGTAACCCTAACGCAACCTGCCGCTGCAATGTCAGGTAGCATAATCAACTCTCAAAATGTATTATGTTTTGGCCAGGCTACAGGTTCTGCTACCGTATCGGTATCAGGTGGTACTGCCCCATACTCATACTCTTGGAATACTGTACCTGCACAAACAGGTACTTCCGCTACAGGCTTAGCCGCCGGTACTTATATTGTTACCGCTACTGATGTCCAAGGCTGTTCTATCCAACGTAGTGTTACTATTACCCAACCTGCAACACCAATATCAATTGCATTGGTTAACCAAAATAATGTAACCTGCTTTGGTTTTAGCAACGGTAGCGCTACAGTAACCGCGCAAGGTGGTACAGGTGCATTAAGCTATGTTTGGAATACAGTGCCACAACAAACAGGCCCATCTGCCACTAACTTGGTAGCCGGTACATATGTTGTAACTGTAACCGATGCCTTCGGTTGTTTCAAAACACTAACTGTAACTATTACCCAACCAGCGGCTCCGCTATCAGCAGTAATTAATGACAAAACCAATGTATTATGCTTTGGCCAGTCTACAGGTGCTGCTACGGTAACCGTTTCTGGTGGTACACAAGCATACTCATACTCTTGGAATACTAACCCTGTACAAACTACCCAAACAGCGTCTAACTTAGCTGCCGGTACGTACATTGTTACTATTACCGATGCTAACGGTTGTTCTACAACTGCAAGCACAGTAATTACCCAGCCTTCTACTCCGGTTAATGCCAGCATAACCAACAGTACAAACGTATTGTGCTATGGTAATGCAACAGGTGCTGCTACAGTATCGGCTATTGGTGGTGTTACTCCATACACTTACTCTTGGAACACTGTTCCGGCACAAACTACCCCAACCGCTACAGGTTTAGTAGCAGGTACGTATAACGTAACTGTAACTGATGCTAACGGTTGTTCTGTAGTACGCACAATAACCATTACCCAGCCAAGCGCTCCGCTATCTGCTTCTATAAGCAACAGTGTAAACGTTTGTCCAGGTTTTGCAACTGGTTCTGCTACGGTAGCAGTATCAGGTGGTACACCTAACTACTTCTACTCTTGGAACACTGTTCCGGTACAAAATGGTGCTACAGCTTCAGGCTTAGCCGCAGGTACTTACACTGTAACTATTACTGATGCTAACGGTTGTTCTACAACTGCTACTGCAACTATTAACAACAACCCTCGCCCGAATGCCGGTGCAAACCAAAACATTTGCGAGAAAGTTGCTGACTTAGTTGATGCAGGCCAAGGCCAGTTCTGGACTGTAGGTTCAGGCAACCCTGCCAATGCACAGGTTAACCCAAACACAGGTGCTATAACAGGCATGACTACCGGTGGTGTTTACTTGTTTATTTTGAATAACGAATTTGGTTGTTCAGATTCTGTAACAGTAACTACTACTGCTAACTGCCCACTTATTGCTAACCCTGATAATGCAACAACTAACGAAGATACCCCAGTTGTAATTAACGTACCGGGTAACGATGTTGACCCTGATGGCAACATTAACAATGGCTCTGTAACTATTACAGACCAGCCAGACCATGGTACTGTTACTATCAACCCTGTAACAGGCGTGGTAACTTATACCCCGGCTACTAACTACAATGGCCCGGACTCATTCATCTACCAGATTTGTGATACAGGCCTGCCAATATACTGCGATACTGCATTAGTAACTATTAACGTAATACCAGTTAACGACCCACCGGTTGCTAACCCAGACCCAGGTACTACACCAGAGGATACCCCTATTACTATTAACGTACCGGGCAACGATACTGACCCTGAAGGTGGTTTAGATACTACTTCGGTTACTATTATCGATCCTCCGGGACATGGTACAGTGGTTGTTGATACTACTACAGGTGATATTACTTATACTCCTGATCCTAACTACAATGGTCCTGATACATTGATTTACTCAATTTGCGACCAAGGGCTTCCAGTGCTTTGCGATACAGCAATTGTAATTATTAATGTGACGCCTGTTAACGATCCTCCGATTGCTAACATTGACTATGCTTCTACACCTGAAGATGTTAACGTAAACATTAACGTACCAAGCAATGATACAGATGTTGAT
>JAIXUZ010000407.1 GCA_027483285.1 Bacteroidota bacterium | reverse complement strand
GCTCCTCTAGCGATATGCCCAGCTTTTCAAATGTTTTTAGCAATTCAGGGTCTACCTCATCTAAGCTATTTAGCACCTTGGTTTGCTTGGGTGCCGAGTAGTAGATGATATTCTGAAAATCGATTTTGGGGTAATGAACGTGCGCCCAGGTTGGCTCTTCCATTTTAAGCCAATAGCGGTAAGCTTTTAAACGGTACTCAAGCATCCACTCGGGCTCGTTCTTTTTTGCCGAAATAAAGCGTACAATGTCTTCGCTCAGGCCTTTAGGCGCGCTATCGGCCTCAATGTCTGTTACAAAGCCGTACTTGTATTCCGACGAGGTGATTTCTTCTAAAATATCTTGTGCCATTACGGGCTATATTATTTAACTGTTAAAGCGAAAAACTCTCGCCACAACCGCAGGTGCGCTTGGCGTTAGGGTTATTAAATTCAAAGCCTTTGCCGTTGATACCGCCAGAGTAATCTAACTCAGTACCTATCAAATACAAAAAGCTTTTTTTATCTACGGCTATTTTAACGCCTTTATCTTCAAATACCTGGTCGTCGGGACGAAGTTCGTTACTAAACTCCAGCTTGTATGATAAGCCTGAGCAGCCACCACTTTCTACCCCTACTCGGATATAACTTTCGGCAGGGTTTTTACCTTCTTCGCTAAGAAGGCCCACTACCTTATTTTTTGCTGTTTCTGAAACGGTAATCATAAAAGTTTAATTTTCAATACAACAAAGGATTACGTAGTATGTTCTCCTCTATTTAGATTTAATCTATACAAAGGTATGAAAAAAGCAAATGCGGGGCAAATTTCTTTTATAGGGTTTAGGAGAGGGGGAGGGAATTTAAATTACGTTACGTATCACTCACTTTGAGGTTGTAGACGATGGCGCCCCAACCGTTGATGAAGATGAAGAGAAAAAAATTGCCAACGCACTCAAAACGGCCAGTTAGCGTGTATTTATTTCCGTCTTTCTCTACCTTGTAAGGAAAGGATGAAACCGCATCGCCACTTTTAGGATTTAGCTGGGCTATGACTGATGTAATGGGCTTGGGAGAGGTGAACGAGAAGCAAAAATCTTCGGTACAGGTGTAGCTTAGGTTTTTGTTTTTGGGGAACTCATTATCCATCCCGTTTTCAAAAAAAGTAAAGTAGTAAAAGGGCTGTAGGTTAAAGTCGGGAAGCTCTATATACTGCTCCCTGCGCTGAAAGTATTTGCTGGCGGTATCAGGAAAATGCTGGCGGTTAAAATTGACAGAATCGGTAAAAAAATAGTAGTTGTTGAAGTTACGGTTAAAGCGCTGCAACTTATGGTCGAAATAGCCTGCTGCCCAGGTAGCATCTACCAGGTACCAGCGCTCGTTTAGCTTTACGGCGTTCCAGGCGTGGTTGGCATCAACAAACTCCACATCCAACTCTTCGGGGGCTGCTTTTGCGTAGCCTGTTATGGTTTTGCACCATAGGTTGGCGTGGTAGCAAAGGTCGTGGAGCAAATCGGAATAGCCCGCACACACCGCCTTGCGGGTTTTCAGGGCTTTCTTCGCATCGTAGCCCTTGCCTGCAAACGAATAGGTTATGTTGTTGCACACCCACTTAAAGAGCACGCGGAACTTCTCGTGGTCGGTATTGAGGTTTGCGGTAAGGGTGTCTGATAGCTGCTCGGTGTTTTTAAACACTTTGTCTTTGCCCGAATAGAAATTGGCAATAGAATCGGCTTTGTGGTAATTGAAATTTTTTAAATCGAGCGATTGAGAAAACAACGGCGCGTTAGCCAGCATGCAGGTAAGCAGGATGAGTAAGCGGGTGGTTTTCATGGTACTAAGGTAGGGAAAATGTTTCACCCCTCCCTATCCCGATAACTATCGGGACCCTCCCCCAAGGTGGAGGGACTTTAAAAAGGTGATTGTCATTGCCGCGAAGGCGGGAATCTCACCAAGCGGAGATGGTTTTATTGGTCGGTGACGCTGCGCTTTAAGACCGACCACGGCGGGAATGAAATAATTCAGCAGAGTTTTATTACTTTAGCCAAATAGTAATGGCTGCTAAACTATATAAAAATGAAGACCTCAATCCAGACGGCACACCCAAAGAGGACGCTGTTGGCATTGACGTTACCGACACTAAGGCGATACAGCGTTTACTATTAGAGAATATTGATAAACTAAGCCCCGAAGATTTTGGGTTGAAGCCTAATGCTAAAGAAATAAACAAAGAGACAATCCAAGAGCAAGCAAAAAGCGAGGTGCAGGATATTCAAAAGCCCCTTGATTTAGAGCCTAATGTGCAAAAAATGAGTCTTGAGGTAGATGATATAGTGGAATTCATTTCCGAAGTAGTAAAAGAGGCGGAGAAGGCTGCTATTGATGTAGCCGAAGCCATCAAAACCGCCAAGGCTAAACTAAAAGAATTAGGGGTGCCGGATGACTTAACCAATGAAGCCTTTGAAAAATATCAACAAGGTACAAAAAAGCCACGCTTCGCATTACCGAGTGGACACCCCGACTTCAAAAAGAAAATGGAGGAGTACAACAAGAATCAGGTGGAACAGATGTTAAAGGACAAAAGGAAAGCCCAACCGTTAGAGAAGTCAATAGAGCCAACTTTAAAAGCGGACTTAGACAGCAATTATCAGACCTTATCAGCTTTGAAAAAACTCGCAGCAATATCATTAGCGGAGAAAGCGAAACAACAACATAATCAACCGACAGAGAAAATGGAAAATAAAAAGCTACCACCTGTAATATCATATATTAAAAAACAATTTTCTAAAATAACAGCACTTGCGCCTATACAGAAGAGACGGATATATATAGGCTCAGGGATAATATCTATAATTTTGTTTATTACAAATCCATCAATAAACGATTTTAAAGGATACTGTGAGTTTGATGTAGAGATAGGAAGTTCTGAGGCTAACTATATAGAAAATCAAAAAGAATATGAGGACAACCCCGATGTTCAAACGAGAACGTATGCTCGTACAAGCTACTGGCTAATTTTTTCAGTATATCAAGTAAAGGTTAGGGTCTCTGATGGCACACAAAAGAAAATAACCTATATAGGGGCGTTTAATACATTCTTTAAAACAAGCGAAAAAAACGAGTACAATTAAACAATATAAAAGCAAACTACTTGCCTAAAATAGCATATTTACGTTTGTTGTTGGTGACGTTTCACTTTAACACTAACCATTGTAGAAAATTTGATAAAGACCATAATTTTAATATACTGCATGCACTTATTAAATAACCTATTAGGCCATGATTTCAAGAAAACAACACATACCAGACATTGATTTTGCGAATTTTGCTTTAGGAAATATTAAAAATTTATTTGTTCAAAATAAAATATATATAAATGAAGAATACCAACGCGGTGATGTTTGGAAACAGGGGCAAAAAGTAGAATTAATCAAGTCTATATTTAATAGTTATTCAATTGGGGTATTAGTTCTATATATTAATGACAAAGGACAGTTTGAGATATTAGATGGGCAACAAAGACTTTTAACAATATTTAAATATGTTTCAGACAAAATTGATTTGCCAGAAGATGTAACTAAATATTCGGAATTGGAAGAAAATGACAAAATATTTTTAAATGGTTATAGTGTCTATTACTTAAAGTTAAAAAGTCATAATCCAGAAACCAAAGAAGAAGACATCGTTCAAACATTTCTAAGATTGCAAGAAGGCTCACCTTTAAATAAAGCAGAAAAAATTAATGCTTATCGTGGCACATTTAAAGACGTCTTTCTGCAGGAAAGAATATCTCAACCTATGTTTACGCTAATGCAGGGTGATAAACGATTTAGACTTAGATTACTATCAGCTGAACTGCTATTACTAGAACTAGAGAGTGATTTTAAAAATAAAATATTTCCAAGCATTGATCTTCCTACATTCAAAGTCGTAATAAATAAATATCGAAGTAAAATATCAGATATCAAGGTAAAGTTTTTCAGAGGGAACTTAGATTATATTTATGAAAGCATGAATATGATGTTAACTGCACTAACTCCTAGAGACCTTATACCCTTATATCTATTAATTTCATATTTAAGAAAACACAGAGCTGACAATTCAAATTTAAAGAACGAATTATCTGTATTTATAGAAAATATTTTACAAGAATTAAATTCATTCGTAATAACTGATACAAAACCCCCAAAAGGAATGCCTGCCAATAGGTTTAAAACCTTGATGGAGTATAAAACACAAGCACGCGGGGCTACCACTTCAGAAAGTATTAAGTACAGATTTGATTTTTTCCTATCCGAATTTGAAAAACAGCACAAAATTATTTTAAAAGACACAAAAAGACTTCATGATAAAGAACAAAAACGGATTTTATATTTGCGTCAAAAAGGTATATGCCTAGAGTGTAATAAAATAATTGATTTTCGAATAGATGGATCTGCGCATCATGTTTTAGCTCACAAAGATGGGGGCAAGACTGATGATTTAACAAAAGCGGTATTATTACATGAAAAATGTCATCAAAAATTAGAAAAACGAATATCAAAAGAAAATCAGAATAACAATCTAAAATTATTTTAATTTTTATTTAAAAGCTTGAATTATCCTTTATCCCTACCTTTACAGCCTTATAAAATGATTTTACGCTATGGAAGCCCAAAACATACTGGAGTTTGATAAATTTAAAGAGTCTATTACCTACTCGCAGGTGCTAGGTAATGGTAATGTATTATTCCCCGCTACGATAGCGTATACGTATAATGGCCAAACGGTTATGGAGAAGTTGAATGTGAAGCTTACCGCCACAAAGTTTAACTACGGCAGTATTAATATTGATGAAGGTGATGTAATAAACTCTGAGGATATGCATTTAAAAATATCGCCCAAATTTCAATCGTACGTGTTTAAGGATGGGGCGTTATTTATTGACAATAAGAGTAAATCGAAAATAGGTTTTTACAAAATTACTATTACCCCCATAGTGTTTACTAAGTAGGTTTGCCAAGTTTGCGCGGCTTGTGGTAATTTGCAATGCTAAACAATGCAGCTAAAGATAGGGTTGTACTTAGACTACCAAAACAAATTACATGTGGATAGCGCTACTTATACTACTTGCCATTTTACTTGGTGTTATTATTTATGTGTTGGTTGCCCCTGTAGTAATAGAGATAGATACTGTAAACAACCTATACAGAGTTCGTTTTTTTAGGTTTGCCCACGGGCGGTTTTATTTTAATGGTATAGACCCCTGGATAGAAGTGGAGATAGCCTGGTGGCATAAAAAGTATAACCTGCTTACTGCGCTTAAAAATTTACCTGCAGACAACCCAAAGCCATTGCCTGAATCAACAGAAGAAGACAAAGGCGCGCGCACAATACCCTGGAGAAAGCTGATAGCTATTATACGGTCTTTTAAAGTAGAAAAATTTAGCTGGCATTTAGATACCGGCGACTTTGCCCTTAACGGCGAGTTATATGGCCTGTTTGCCTGTTACAAGTATACATTTGGACACGATGTAACAATAAATTTTGCTGGAGATAATTACCTGGCACTTACTGTAAAAAACAGCGCCTGGCGTGTGTTAAAAGCACTACTAAAAACAAATAAAACAACCACTAAATAAAAACATAAAACAACTATGGGCACTAATGTAAATATTGACGAGCTATTGGCTAAAATGACTGAGTTTTTAAAAAACGAAGCCAAAATAGAATCTATTGTAGGGCAACCGTTTAAACTGGGCGAGTATGAGTGTGTACCTGTAATGCGCATAGGCTTTGGCCTTGGCGGCGGCGGTGGAGAAGCAGAGACCGGAAAAGCCAATGGCGGTGGCATTGCAGCTGGTGTAGGTATGGGGCCGGTAGGCTTTTTGGTATCTCGCGGTAACGAAATAAATTTTATTCCCATTAAGCAAGGCGCTTTAGCATCGGCTATTGATAAAATACCAGGGTTACTGGAAACTGTATTAGACCGTACCAAGAAAACAGAGAAAATAGAAAAGACCGAGAAAGCAGAGAAAAAATAATCCTTTGTTTTTATAGATAAACGACACAACCTTTATCATGAAAAAGATATTCTTTTCTGTGCCTACAATAGCATACCCTATCAACTGCGCGCTATACCCTAATTTTTATAACTTGCCTGTCTAAATTTTCAAGATGAGCTACCGCATAACCACTTTTGAAGAATACGAAGCCGCTTATAAAGAAAGCGTAGATAACCCCGAAGGATTTTGGGATGCTATTGCTGATAATTTTACCTGGCAAAGCCGCTGGGATAAAACCCTTGAATGGAACTTTACCGAGCCCAGCATTAAGTGGTTTGACGGAGGTAAGCTGAACATTACCGAGAACTGCCTAGACCGCCACTTGGCTGCAAGGGGTAATAAAATTGCCCTTGTT
>JAIXUZ010000160.1 GCA_027483285.1 Bacteroidota bacterium | reverse complement strand
GGCTTTTTTGTAAACCGCGAGTAGTAATACCCGCCCAATACCTTAGCCGCATTGCCAACACGGCGTGGTGTGGCTTTGCGTAAAAAGTTAAACGTATCGCGTAAACGGGCATTCATAACAAAGTAGTGGGGCCGGTGTTTGAATAAAGGGTAAAGGTAAAGCCTAAATGCCGTAAATTCGCCGATTAATTAACATTACACACACTGTTACAAGTTAAAAAAATACATCAGCTAGTACTTGGCATTTTGCTGTTGTTGCCCGCCATTGGCGCGCTGGCGCAAAGCGAGTACCCCCTAAAAGGCAGTGTTACCGAATTGGGTAGCAGCCGTGCACTGGCATTTGTTAGTGTGGGGGTTAAGGGACAATCAATAGGGACTACTACCGATATTGAGGGGCGTTTTAAATTGAATGTTGCCACCCTGCCTGTTACACTGGTGTTTACCTATGTGGGGTACGAATCTAAAACACTGACAGTTACCGCCGGCATGGAAACGCAGGTGATAAGTGTGGCACTGAAGAAAAAGGATTTTCAGCTGGGCGAAGTGGTGGTAAAAGCAGGGGCAAACCCTGCCATACCGATTATAAAAAAGGTGGTGGCCAACCGGGATAAGAACAACCCCGAGAAGCTGGAATCTTACACCTATACATCATACAACAAGCTTATACTTACGGCCAATAACGACTCGCTAACCAAGTTGAAAGGCGACACGGCGAAAGAAAAGGTGATGAAGTTTTTTGAGCGCAACCACTTGTTTTTGCTTGAAACCGTTACCAACAAAAAATTTATAGCTCCTAACCTTAGCAACGAGGATATTACGGGTATACGCGCATCGGGTTTTAAAGACCCATCGTTTATGGCGCTGGCTACGCAACTGCAATCGTTTACGTTTTATAACGAGCTGATTGAACTGGGCGATAAGGCATACCTGAACCCGGTATCAAAAAACAGTGAAAACAAATACCTGTTTGTGCTGGAAGATACGCTGTATGAGAAGAGCGATTCTATCTACGTAATATCATTTCAACCCCGCAACGGAAAGAATTTTGATGCAATGACGGGTGTGCTGTATATTAACACCAACGGCTACGCCATACAAAACGTGATAGCCAAGCCTGCCGAGGAAGATAACTTTGGGATAAAAATACAGCAGAAGTATGAGCTGATAGACGGGAAAAAATGGTTCCCCGTTCAACTGAATACCGACCTGCTTTTTAAAAACGCGCAGTTTAACTCGGCCAACCTGATAGGTATAGGGCGCACGTATTTAAGCGAGATTAAGATTAATCCCACAATTAAGCGGTCAGAATTTATTACCATTGATATGGTGCTTGACCCCAGGGCTACCGAGAAAGATGATAAATTTTGGGATATACACCGCCCCGATACGCTAGACAAACGCGAACGCAACACCTATCTGGTGATTGACAGCCTTGGCGAAGCCAATAACCTGGATAAAAAATTGCGTGCTTTTGTGGCCCTTAGCAACAGCAGGCTGCCTATAAAAAGTATTGATTTAGAGCTGGATAAGATAATACGCTACAATGCCTACGAGGGTATCCGTTTGGGCGCAGGTTTCCATACCAACTCGCGTTTTTCGAGGGTGGTAAACACGGGTGGCTATGCCGCCTACGGGTTTAAAGATAAAGGCTTTAAATGGGGCTACGACCTATCGGTACGCCTTATTAAGCGCCCCGACCTGAAGATTAAAGCCCTTTGGATGAGCGATGTGAAAGAGTCGGCGCAGCCTATAATACAGGGTGTAAGGCCGGCATCGTATGTAGAGCGTATACGCAACGCCTTTGTAAACCGTATGGACTTTTTGAATAAAGGCGAGGTGAGTGTATCGTTCCGCACGCCTGGCTATTTGCGGTTTGTAGTATTTGGCAACAACACCAAAGTGCAGGCAAAGTACACCTATGGTTTTTCTACATCGGTTGACGATACGGTGGGCGTAAATAAGTATACATTTACCGAGGCCGGTGTTTCGGTACGTTTTGCCTTTAAAGAAAAGTTGTTTGATACGGGTAAGTTTGTAGCATCGCTGGGCACTACGTACCCTGTGGTGTATGTGCAGTATACCCGTGGGTTAACGGGCATTTTGAACGGGGGCTATGCCTACAACAAAATTGATGTTAAGGTTGAAAATACCTTTACGCTAAAAAACCTGGGAAGATCGAGCTTTGCTTTTTACGCGGGGTATATAGACCGCCCATCGCCGTATATTTTAAACTACACCACCCGCAGCGCCTACGGCCCAAACCCTTATGTGGCCAGTATGTTCTCTTACGAAACGATGCGGATGAACGAGTTTTTGTCTGATACCTACGCAAGCCTTTTCTTCCGCCATAACTTTAAAAACCTCCTGTATAAGGGTAAGAGCAAACGCTTTCAGCCACAACTTATCTTAATACATAACATGGGCTGGGGTAGACTTAGTGACCCGGAGAGCCACCGTAGTGTTGACCTTAAAACGTTAGAGAAAGGCTACTTTGAGTCGGGCTTTTTGATTAATGATATTTACAAGAGCGGGCTTACCGGGCTTGGTATTGGCACATATTACCGTTACGGGCCTAACAGCCTGCCTAAGTGGAATAACAACTTAGCGGTTAAGTTGAGTTTGAGTTTGTCGTTTTAGGTAGCCTCACCCCTTCTCGATAGCTCTGAATGTGAGCTATTATATGGAGTTTGATTTTCTTCAATGCCTGCGGCAATTTTACGCTGCGCTGTGCGTTCCTTTTTGCTTGTCCAAAAAGGAACCAAAAAAGACACCACGCCAAAAACTCTAAAATTTACTACGCGCCGCGCTCCCGCGCTAATCTGGCGCTTGAAATTTTGAGTTCACACAGGCGTGGACTACCCCCGCACAAAATCATATAAAAATTAGGGGGGAGAGTTTTATTTAGGGGCAACCCGTGGGCCGAGTTCTATTACCTGCATGTTGGTTAGCTTGTCGCCGGTAATGTCAAAGCGCAGCATGGTGCGTACCTGATGGAAGCCATAGATACCGCAAGCCCCGGGGTTTAGGTGGAGCATATTATAGGGCTTATCGTACACCACACGCAGTATATGCGAGTGCCCGCAGATAAAAACCTGTGGCTTTAGTTTAAGTATGTGCTGCTTTACTGTTGCGGGGTATTTGTTGGGCGCACCGCCAATATGGGTCATTAAAAAGGTAACCCCATCAATGGTAATATGCGTTGTTTCGGGAAATTCTACGCGCAGGCTTCCCCCATCAATATTGCCAAAAACGGCTCGTAAGGGTTTTATGGTTTTGAGTTTATCAGTAACTTCGCTAGTGCCTATATCGCCTGCATGCCACACTTCGTCGCAGGGGTCTATGTGGCGGAGCACGTCTTCGCCAAGGTAGCCATGGGTATCGGATATTAAAGCAACGCGCATTGTAAACTAAAAGTTAAAAGAGAAAAACTATAAGTGAAAAAGCAATATTACGCAATGAGGATGAAAGGATGGTGGATATTTTAATCAATATTATTCTTTAGAACAAGCCACAACGATATTGAGTATATTTGCAATGAAATGATTCCATTTTCGCCGCCGCGCATAGACGATAAGATAATAGATGAGGTAGTAGACACCCTGCGCACAGGATGGATAAGCACCGGCCCTAAAACCAAACGGTTTGAGAAAGAACTATCGGCCTATTATGGGGCCCCTGCTACGCTTTGCTTAAATTCGGCTACGGCAGGTTTGGAGATTATGCTGCGCTGGTTTGGTGTTACAGAGGGCGATGAGGTTATTTTGCCTGCCTACACCTATTCGTCTACCGCCAATGTGGTTATCCACTGCGGGGCAACGCCTGTTTTTGTTGATGTTGCCGATAATTTCAACATTGTGGTGGCCAACATAGAAAAGGCCATTACCGCGCGTACCAAGGTTATTATGCCGGTTGATTTTGCCGGCTACCCCTGCGACTATGACGAGATAAACGAGCTGGTAAACCGCGACGAAATAAAAGCTCATTTTAACGCTACCACTACCGAGCAGCAATTGCTTGGCCGCATTATGGTGCTGGTCGATGCCGCACACTCTATTGGGGCTACCTATAAGGGTAAGCGCACGGGGGTGTTGGCCGACGCGTCGGTGTTTTCTTTCCATGCTGTTAAAAACCTGACTACGGCCGAGGGCGGGGCTGTTGCCTTTAACCTTCCGCAGCCGTTTGATAACGAGCAGATTTACCGCGACCTGTGCATTAGGACCCTGCACGGGCAAACCAAAGACGCGCTGGCTAAAATGCAGCCCGGCAACTGGAAGTACGATATTGTGGAGGCTGGCTATAAGTATAACATGACGGATATAGCAGCATCGATAGGGCTGGTAGAGCTGGGCCGCTACGAAGAGGATATGCTGCCTAAGCGCAGGCTTATTTTTGATTACTATACCGAACGGTTTAGTTCCTGCGAATGGGCGCAGTTACCCCTTGTAAAAGAGGCAGACAGGGAAACATCGTACCACCTATACACTTTGCGCATAAAGGGCATTAACGAAGAGCAGCGCGATGCTATTATGCAGCAGATATTTGCCAAAGGGGTGTCTGTAAACGTGCATTTTATTCCCGTTCCAGGCTTATCGTACTATAAAAAGCTGGGCTACAACGTTCACGATTACCCCAAGGCTTACGATAACTACAGCAGGGAGATATCACTGCCTGTTTTTTACAACCTTACCGCTGAGCAAATGAAAACTGTTGCTGATGTGGTTATAGAGGTGGTAGAAAATTATTTGCAACAAGTCTAACCCATAGACTGTGAAGCACCTTACACACATACCTTTCTCTTTAGTTGGCTTACTTGTATTATTACCCTTTTTTGTGGTGGTGGCTGTTGCTATTCTAGTTGATAGCAAGGGTGGGGTATTCTTTTTACAAACACGGTTGGGTAAGGGTAATGTTGACTTTAAGCTGTTTAAATTCCGCAACATTGGGGTTAATGCCGGGCGTATGGGCCAGTTAACTATCGGGGGCAATGACAGTCGCATAACCCGTTTGGGCTACTTTCTTTTCAAGTATAAACTAGATGAATTACCACAGCTAATAAACGTTTTGCTGAGCAATATCAGCTTGGTAGGCCCACGCCCAGAAGTGCGCCGCTACGTGGATTTAAACACCCCTGGACAATACCAGGTACTGAGCATAAAACCGGTGCTTATGGATTATACATCTACCAAGTATGTTGATGAAAGCGAACTGCTTGCAAAGGCCGAAAACCCCGGGCAATTTTACCTGAAAAGCATAATGCCCAATAAGTTGGCTATCAACCTAACATATATTGAAAACAGGAGCTTGTGGACGGACATGGGCATCCTGTTTAAAACCATAAGCAAAATACTTAGCTGATGAATATTGAAGAACTGCGCGAATACTGCATGGACAAAAAGCACGTTACCGAAAGCTTTCCCTTTGATAACGAAACGCTTGTGTTTAAGGTAATGAACAAGATGTTTGCCCTTACGGGGATAAACAACAACCCGCTATCAGTAAACCTTAAGTGCGACCCTGAAAAAGCCGTTGCCCTGCGCGAGGAATACAGCTGTGTGCTGCCCGGCTACCATATGAGCAAGCAGCATTGGAACACGGTGGTTATAGACGGCTCTGTGCCAGACAAGTTGGTGATGGAATGGATTGACGAATCGTATAACATGATAGTGGCAAGTTTGCCTAAGCGGGTGAGGGAACAAATGAGTTAACTTTGTAGCATGAATAAACTGCCCGAACCCAAAATGTTAGCCCGCTCTTTCTTTAGGAGGTTGGTGGGTTACTTCTTTCAGGGGATGCTGTTTTTGGCACCTATTGGCCTTACTGCATATCTTATATATTGGCTATTTGAGAGTACCGACAGGGGTATTAACGGTATTTTACCCGAGGCCTGGCAGGTGCCCGGTTTGGGCATTTTACTAGCCGCTATTTGTATAACCACACTTGGGTACTTATCGTCAAAAATCATCTTCAACTTTGTATTTGATAACGTAGATGATTTGCTGGAGCGCGTTCCGGTGGTAAAGGTAATTTACACATCGGCGCGCGATTTTATGGAGGCCTTTTTAGGTAAAGAAAAGCGCTTTAACCGCCCTGTGCTTATCAAAATGAATACCAGTGACGATATTGAGCGTGTGGGCTTTATTACCGAAACCGACCTTACCGAATTGGGCATTGAGGGTGGCAAGTGTGCGGTGTACATTCCGCACTCGTACAACTTTTCGGGCAACCTGTTTATAGTGCCCAATGCCAACGTAAGGCCTATTGAGGGGGTTGAGGCATCGGAGCTAATGAAGTTTGCCGTTTCGGGCGGGGTTACCCGGTTGAAAGACCACGATGATAAGGACAAGAAAGAATCAAATAACAAAATAGATGCTTAGTACATTAATTGGCCGCCTGCGCTTAGTGGGCATTGTAGAGGGTATATCGTACCTATTATTATTAGGTGTTGCCGTACCCATAAAATATATTGAGGCCCTGGGTAAAAACCCATTGCCTGTTAAGTATGCCGGCATGGCCCATGGGGTGCTGTTTGTGCTATACTGCATACTGATATTGCAGGCTGCTTTAGAATACAAATGGAGCGTTAAAAAAGCCCTGATTTTGTTTGTAGGCTCGCTGCTGCCATTTGGTACTTTTTATACTGATAAGAAGTATCTGCAACCCGAAGAGCCTAAAAAAGCCTAGGCACCGCAATAATTTAGCCCGCTTTTTGTTTACTACCTTTACACACTATGAGGCATTTGTTTTTGGCATTGGCACTATTGGCTACCCTTTTGGTAAAAGGGCAGAGCAAGGTGCAGGTACCTGCCAAAGACGAAAAGCCTACGCAGGTTGAGTTGCTAAACTCTGACTATCTGCAGGTAGACGAGCGTTTGGGTAAAGACGTAAAACGCCTGGTGGGCAACGTAGCCTTTAAACACGACGATGTCCTTTTGTACTGCGATAGTGCCTATCTCTACACCCTTACCAACTCGCTTGATGCTTTTAGCCAGGTGCATATTATCCAGGGAGATTCTGTTAACATGTATGGCGACAAGCTGAAGTACGATGGTAACAAAAAGAATGCTGTAATGACGGGCAATGTGGTGCTGATTGAAAAGAACAACACCGTTACTACCGATAAGCTTATTTACGATGTTAAAGGTGGCATAGCTACCTACAACACGGGGGGGAAAATCGTAAGCAGGCAGAATAATAATGTGCTGACGAGCAAGGTGGGCTACTACTACTCTAAAACCAAGCAGTTTTACTTTCGCAACAAGGTAGAGTTGGTTAACCCCAAGTATACCATGAATAGCGACACCCTGCGCTACAACACGGTTAACGAAACATCGTACTTCTTTGGGCCTACCACCATTGTATCTAAAGAGAACTTTATATACTGCGAAAACGGCTGGTACGATACCCGCCGCGACCTTGCCCAGTTTAACCGCAACGCCTACATTATATCGGGTAAGCAACGGTTGAGTGGCGATAGCTTATACTACAACCGCAAGGCAGGCCTTGGCCGGGGCTTTGGGCATGTGGTGCTGGCTGATACAGCGCAAAATATTGTGATAAAAGGCGACAAAGGTTTTTACGAGGAAGCCCGCGAAAAAATGATTGTCTTCGGCAATGCCGAAATGGCCCAGTTGTTTGATACCGATACGCTGTTTTTGCATGCCGATACGCTACGCTCTGAGTTTGACAGCTGCCACGAATACCGCCAACTGTTTGCCCACTACAAGGTGAAGTTTTTTAAGGCCGATATGCAGGGCAAGTGCGACTCGCTGGTGTTTTCTTATGCCGACTCTATCCTTAAAATGTTCCACAAGCCGGTTATATGGACTGATGAGAACCAGCTGACCGCCAACTACATTACCATTACCACCACCAAGGGCAAAATAAAGCAGTTGGATATGTACGATGTAGCCTTTGTAATATCAGAAGAAGACACGTTGTTCTATAACCAGATTAAGGGCAAGAAGATAGTGGGCCTGTTTGCCGATAATAAGCTGCGTAAGATTAACGTTTTTGGCAACGG
>JAIXUZ010000039.1 GCA_027483285.1 Bacteroidota bacterium | reverse complement strand
TTACCAATAATATTAACGGGAACAATTTGGTCGCCCATCATGTCTTGGCAAGGCTGGTTAGCTACAGAGTCGTCTTTTATACTAACAGCAATTGGTTTATTTGATGTTATGTGCGAACCACCTAAGTGTCCACCCGCCAATAAACTGCTGGCAACAGATGAAAATGTCTGGCCTTTGTTTAATGTAATAGTAAAGGGTATTCCTGCTGTATGGCCTATAATGTTTTGGGTAGGGGTAATTGTTACCTGTGTATTATCTTCTGTTGCTACAATATCAAATGCAGAGTTTGCAGGCGGGTTATAATTTCCGTTGTTCCATACGTTTTGAAAAGGCGTATAAAACTCAGTGCCTAAAGCATTGCGGCCTTTTAATGCAAAAATTTCGGGGTTGTTGGCTGTATTTATCTCGTAGTATACCGATATGTTTGCCGTTGAGGTAATATGCAGCCCATAGTTTAAAACCTGGTTGCCGGGTTTATTTTCTATAGTTGCCACAAATGCCGACAGGTCTTGAGAAAAACTGCTATTGGCAGGTATGTTTACTACAATAGTAACAAATGCTAAGTTAGCTGGCTGTTCTATGGTTACCGTAGCTGCTTGCCCAAACGATGACATCCTTAATAATATCGGTGTATCGCCGCTATGGCTAAATGTTACTTCAGGGGCAGCAAACCAAAATTCGCTATCGCTTTGTGCTTTAGCAAGTTGTATTGTTAATATAGCGAAAAGAATGAGTAGTAGAGGTTTTTTCATAAGCATCAGTTTAGACAAATGTAAAAATTTACGCTTATAAAAAACTAAAATGCGGTATTAAATAAAAGGTTTTTCCCAATACTATTCCTTAGCGCCTTTGACTTTGTATACCGGCACGGTAGAGCATGCTTCTCCATACATTATACTCTTGGCAATAGGGCGTAGGCGGTTAGTTATTTCAACATAGGCTGCTGCCGGTACATCATATTTGCTACAACCCTTTACAATTATGCGTTTGTTTTTAAACTCATCGTAATCCAGCTTGGCCAATGCTTCAAAATATAAAGCCGTTTCCAAGGCTTCCATATTACCAAACACTACCTTTTTAGCAAACGGCTCTACTGCCGATGCTACCAGCATATAGGCCCACAGTGGCACAATAGCATCAGCTGTGCAGCTAACAGCAACATACTTATCTGCATATAGGCTCCAGTCAGTATCTTTTATATAGGCCCTGAATTCATCTTCGCGTAATATTAACCCCTGCCATAGCTGGTCTTTAATATCAATCAATACACGCTCGCCTTTGGTATAATAGTCTTCCAGGTTTAGCTCTACTAAACCGCTGT
This sequence comes from Bacteroidota bacterium, assembly GCA_027483285.1. Taxonomy (GTDB): domain Bacteria; phylum Bacteroidota; class Bacteroidia; order CAMBQF01; family CAMBQF01; genus CAMBQF01. The sequence continues at coordinate 2,101 of JAIXUZ010000039.1, read as the reverse complement.
TGGCCACTTTATTCTTTATCTGAAATTCCTCAGGTATATCTGCCATAACTACTAATCTTAATTCAATTTTGTCATGCTGAGCGCAGACGAAGCATAATTACATAAAACCAAGCTCCAGCCTGGCCACATCGCTCATCATATCCTGTGTCCAGGTGGGGTCAAAAACCACTTCTACTTTAGATGAGGTAACACCTTCCAGCTCTTTTACCTTGGTTTCCACCTCGCTGGGCATACTTTCTGCAGCCGGGCACGATGGCGATGTTAATGTCATTTTAATGCTAACATCCTTTGTGTCGTTTACATCCACCTCGTATATAAGCCCAAGTTCCCAAATATCAACAGGTATCTCAGGGTCGTAAACCGTGCGTAGCACATCTATAACCTTATTGGCAAACTCAGTATCTTTTGCTATTACAATCGCTCCCATTTGTTATTGTCCGTTTACTTTGGTTTGAAAAGCCAAAGCATATAATTTCATTTGTTTTGCCATAGACCTAAGCCCGTTAGAGCGGGTCATCGACAGTTCACTAATTCCGATTTTACTAAACAGGCTTATCGGGTCGGCATTTACAATAGCCTCCGGTGTTTGGCCCGATAACATCCTTAACAGCAAAGATACTATACCTTTGGGAATGATACCCGCACTGTCGGCACTATAAACAACCTTCCCGTCAATTAGTTCTGCATTTAGCCAAACCTTACTCTGGCAGCCCGTTATCTCATATTCGGGTGTTTTGTATTTCTCGTTTATCAATGGCAGGTTTTTACCTACCTCTACCAGGTATTCGTATTTGCTAAACTCATCATCAAACATTTGGAACTCTTCCACAATTTCGTTTTCTATCTCTTCAATTTTCATAGCAATATACAACCAACTTAAGGCTTTATAGTTTGGTGGCGCTTTGCTTCCAGTAGCGCCCACAGCCCAAAAATGGTGCTGCGCTCGTTGCCACTCCAGGTGCCGTTAGGCATTTGGGTTGCAATTATTTTATCAATCCACTCTTTTTTTACCAGCTGCCCGTATCCAATCGTGTAAAGCATGGCAATACCCTCTATCCCTAGGGTGCTGCTTGGCCCTTCTACATTTATAAGGTTTTCCAGTTTAGGAGCTATAGCGGCTAATTCACGTTTATAGGCAACAGTATCATACTTGCAGCTTTGTATATTCAATATTTTTAAGGCCATAGCCGCATGGGTAAGCGGGTAGCTTCCCTCATACATCATACCATTAATATCTCCAAAAAAGCCTGCCGGCAAACCATAACAATCGCAATACACTGCTGTGGCTATAACCTTATCAGTACCACTTAAATTATCAAGCTGGCTTTGGGCTGATTTTAATGACGTATCCAGTGCGTGCAAAAAAATCTTTTCATCGCCAAAGGCATTTTGTATTATTCCCTTTTTTTGGGTTTCAATATCCAGGTCTACCTTATACTCCTTTATAATAAAGTTAAGGGTTGGTATCATGGTAGGCAATATGTTGTTGCCCTTGCTTTTAAGGTTTTCTATTACCTTTTTTATGGCGCGTGTAGTGTCATCATCGCCCGCTGCAAACAGTGTTTGGCTGTATACCAACGCAATTAAAAAAATAAATATGTGCCTACCTTTCATGCTAAACGGTAAATTTGGCATAAAAATAGTTTAAAAGAGTGTATAAACCCCTTTTTACCATGCGCAAAGCTCAATTATTCATACTTACATTGGTTATAGCAACCCTCTTAACGTCTTGCTCTATGGGGCGTTTGCCTATGGTTAAGGGTATAGAGGATGTTAAAGTGGGTAAAATATCGGCCGACTCTGTCCACATGGATGTGGTGCTGAAAATTAACAACCCCGGCACCTGGGGCTTTAGGGTTAAGCGTATAGATATGAATGTTATGCTTAACGATAAAGCTGTGGGCGTGGTTAAGGGTAAAATGCCGTTCAAACTTATTTCAGAAGGAGAAAGGCCTTACAACGTTACCATATCAGCCAGCAGCATGGCGGTAGTTAATGCCCTGCCCGATTTGCTAGGCAGTTTCCTTGGCAACGGCAAGCAAACCAACCTGCACATTGTAGGCACCATTAAAACCCGCTGGTTTATCTTCGGCAAAAAAAT
>JAIXUZ010000136.1 GCA_027483285.1 Bacteroidota bacterium | reverse complement strand
GATAACCGCTCAGCTTTCTTTGGCACAAGCGGTGCTACATCGGGCGGTACAATATCTGTTACTTATAATGATGCAACAGGCACTACCGATGTTGCCGCAATTACAGATTTAGGTGTTGACGTTACTAAACGTTCAAACGCTAACTGGATAGTTGCTAACAGCTTTACCTTTGGTGCTTCTACAGGCCAGTTGCGTTTACAAGGCCAGGGTATTTTCCCGGTTGTAACTAACTTTGCTGATATGCGCATTACTGGCGCTTCTGCCTTAGCTGCTGGTACATCAATTGCCGGTACAGGCTCTAACGCCAACCCTGCCGGTAATAAAACTACTATGACCTCTACCGACTTATCTGGTACGTTCTATGTTGCTTTACCAAACGTAATCAACTCTATAGCTACCGGTACCTGGGGTGCAACTACCACATGGGACTGCGGTTGCGTTCCAACAGCAACAGATATTGTTGTGATAAACAACACCCACAACGTTACATTAAGTGGAGCAAACGTTGCTACTTCGTTAACAATAAGCAGTGGTGGTACACTTACCGCTAACAATGCCGGTTTCTCATTAACAGTATCAGGCTTGTTAACAAACAACGGTACTATGGCTATTTCAGCAGGTACTGTAACATACGGCCCTGCGGGCGGTGGTAACAAAACATTTACTGTTGCAACAGGCAGCACGCTTACATTAAGCGGTGGTACATTTAATGTTAATGGCAACGTTACATTAACCGGTGGTACTTTTACCATGTCTGGTGGTAACTTTAATATTGATGGTAACAATGGTACATTGGCTGGTAGTGTTGCAGGTGGTACTAACCTGTTTAACATCACATTGGCAACCGCACTTACTCAATCAGTAACCGGTGGTACCATTACTATTGTAGACCCTCCGTTTACTGGTACAGCATTATCTTTTGCCACAACAAGCAGCGGCACCAACCCTGTTTGGACTGGTAATACCCTTGTATTAGGTGGTTCTACAGGTACTAACATTACATCATCAACCGTTGGTTTTAGCATTGATACGTATTTTGGTTTTGGCCGCTTACAACTAGGCACTGTTGTAGCTAATGGTGGTAACACTACAGACCGTTACACATCCAGTACTTCAGCTACTCTCGATGGTACAAACATGACAAACCTGACAATTAACGCAGGTAGTGAGTTCCGTTCTATTGCAGCTACCACCATAACCGTAGCGGGCGATATTACCAATAACGGTACATTAACTATTCAAACAGGTCATACCCTTTCTCTTGCTGCATTAAGCGGTTCATCAGTTGTAGCCTCTACACTGGCACAAACAATTGGTGGTACTGGTACTTTCCGCAATGCATTAACCAGCCCTACAGCAAGTTTTGGTAACCTATTGTTTAATAACTCTACAGGTATTACTATTGATGTAAATAATTTAAGCGTAGGTGGTACTTTAACATTTACAGCAGGTGTTGTAGATTTAAATACCAACACTTTATCGTTGGGCTTTAACACTACTAACATTGGTGCACTAAGCTACACAGCTGGTGGTTTTGTTAATGGTAACTTTACCCGTTGGTACGGTACAGCAGCAGAAACAATTGGTTTAGTTTCTGACTTATATCCTTTTGTTTCGGGTGCTAATGATAGGAATGCTTATTTTGGCACTAGTGGCGTTACTTCTGGAGGTTCTTTAACCGTTGGTTATGTTGAGGTTCCGGGTGTTACCAATGTTACTCCATTTACTGATCTTGGTGTTGATGTTTCTAAAGTATCAAACAGCTACTGGACAGTATCAAACAGCTTCACCTTTGGTGCTTCTACAGGCCAACTTCGTTTAAGGGCTCCAGGTTTGTTTACCACACTGGCCAACGTTGCTGATATCCGTATTACCGGAGCTACCGCTTCGGCACCGGGTACATCATCTGTTGGTACAGGTACTGTTGCTCTTCCAAGGGCCAATAAGGTTGACATGACATCTGCCGACCTTTCAGGTAACTTCTATGTTGGTATTCCAAGCGTTATTAACTCTATTGCTACAGGCAACTGGAGCAACATTACTACCTGGGATTGTAATTGTGTTCCAACCCAAAGCGATGCGGTTGTAATTAACAATACCCATAACGTAACATTAGACGGTGCTAACGCTGCTTCAAGCCTAACTATTAGTGCAGGCGGTATACTAACAGCTGCTTCTAACTCACTTACTTTACGCGGTGGGTTAGCAAACAGCGGTACTGTTACTATATCAGGTGGTACCATTACACAAGGCAATGCCGGTGGTGGTAATGCAAACTTTACAAATAGCACTGGTGGTTCATACACTATAAGCAGTGGTACACACAATGTTAACGGTAGTATTACTGTTACAGGCGGTACCTTTACTCAGTCAGGCGGTGCCATTGTGGTTGATGGTAATGCTAACAACGTAGTTTCTGCATCAGTATCTACCCAACCAATTGTATATTTAGGCGCAGCTACCTATAGCTTAACCGGTGGTACATTTACTATTGTTGACCCACATGCTGTCCCTGCTAACTATGAAGCATTCCGTTATGATAACGGTTCAAGCTATAATGCTGATGCAGCTCATACTTTCCAGTTTGGTAATGGTGTTTCTACTACCCCTGGTCTAACTACAGATGGTATTGATTTTGATCCATTCTTTAATTTTGGGCGTTTACAGTTTGGCAACCTGGTAATTAACAGTGCTACCGGTACCAACCGTTATGTACAACCACTTGATAACTATGGTATTGCTGGTAACTTTACTGTTACATCAGGCGAATATCGTAGCAATACTTGGTTAACTTATGTAAATGGTAATATTTCTGTTGCTTCAGGTGCAACCCTTACAGCAGATGCTACTATTATTCTGGCAAACTTTGCCAGTGGTACACAAACAGCATCTACCAATGCTCAAACTATAGGTGGTGCTGGTACATTCCGCAACTTAGCTACAAGCTCAACAGCAAACCTAACCAACCTTACCATAAATAACTCTAATGCTACCGGTGTTACTATAAGCAACAACTTAAGCGTTAGTGGTACACTTAGCTTTACAGCAGGCAGGGTTTCTTTAGGTTCAAATACCTTTACGCTTGGTACTGCTATTGCTACCCCAGGTACATTATCTTACACTGGTGGTGGTTTCATCAACGGTACATTTACCCGTTGGTTTGGCACTGCTGCAGTTACCGTTGGTAACGCAGCGGGTCGTTATCCGTTTATATCGGGTACTGATGACCGTTCAGCGTTTTTTGGCACCAGCGGTGCTATTACCGGTGGTACTGTATCTGTTAACTACACAGATGCCGCAGGAACAACGGCTGTTACTTCATTCTTAGATTCAGGTTCAGGAATAGCTAAGGTATCTAACGCCAACTGGGCGGTATCAAATAGCATAAACCTTGGTGCCTCTACAGCTTTCTTCCGTTTAAGAGGTAGCAACATTACAAGCACTTCAGACTTTAGCGCTGTGCGTATTACAAGCGCAACAGGTTTGTTTGCCGGTACCTCTATTTCAGGTACAGGTAGCAACGCTGCGCCAGAAGGTAATAAATCAACTATGAGTGCAGCTAACTTATCGGGCAATATGCGCATAGGTTATCCAAACTTTATTATTGCCGTTGCTAATGGTAACTGGAATACAGCCTCAACCTGGGATTGTAACTGTGTGCCAACAGCAGGAGACAACGCAACCATTCCATCGCCATATACCGTTACGGTTAACGCAACCAGTGTAGGTGCAGGTTTAACTATTAACAGCGGAGGTGGTTTAACAGTTAGCGGTGGCTCTTTAACCCTTGGTGGCAACATTGCAAATAGCGGTACTTACAACCAAAGTGCGGGTACTGTTACGCTGGGTAACACAAATGGTGGTAATGCATCATTTACTAACCCATCGGGTTCTGCATTTACATTGTCTTTAGGTACTTTAAATGTTAATGGTAACCTAAATACTGTAGGTGCTTCGTTTACCCAAACAGGAGGTACTATTAATATTGATGCTAACTCAGGCACTGCAGCAACGAGTGTATTAGCTGCTACTGATTTATGCTTTATAGGTGCAACAGCTATTAACTGCAGCGCAGGTACTTTGCGTATTATAGACCCACCACATTCTAGCATAGTAACAACAACCCGCTCGTTAGTTGTTAGTTCGGCAGCCTCAACCACTTCATTTACTGGTACACATACCGTAGAATTTGGTAACGGTGTTAGCACAACTCAGGGCAATACCGATGGCTTTATTATTGAAACCTATAATAGTGGCCGTGTGCCATTGAATAATGTAACTGTTAATGCAGGTTCTGCAACAGGCCGTTGGACAAATGGCTCATTTAGCGGTTCTAGCTATGGTACACACATTAACGGTACATTTACTATTAACGCTGGTTCTGAAGTAAGGACTAATACGAATTCTAGCGAGTATGCTTTGGGTGGTAACCTAGTAAACAATGGTACATTAACTGCTGAAAAAACAATTACTTTAGGCAGCATTGGTCTATACACTATCACTACGCCACAAACAATTAGTGGTACAGGTACATTCCGTAACCTTTCAGCATCGCCAACGGCAAATTATACTGGTTTAACCATTAACAACTCAGGTGGTGTTACATTTAGCACCAGCCAGTCTACAAGCGGTGTTGGCACAGGTACTGTTAGTGGTACGCTAACCATGACCTTAGGTAACATTACTTTAGGTAGCAATACATTTACCTTAGGTACATCAGCAGCTGCTCCTGGCATACTTAGCTACACTGCAGGTTTCTTTACAAATGGAACACTATCTCGTTGGATTGGAACGTCTGCTATAACTATAGGCAACGTTGCAGGCCGTTTCCCATTTGGTAGTGGCACTAACGACCGTTCTTACTACGCAGGCACATCTGCAGCTATTACAACCGGAGGCAGAGTTAACGTAAACTATATTGATGCCTCAGGCACAACTGCTGTTGCAATATCTGATGCCGGTTCTTCAGTAACTGAGCGTTCTAATGCATCGTGGGTAGTTTCTCAATCGGGCTTAGTGCTTGGTTCTGCAACATACTTATCGCGCATACAAGGCAATGGTGTTGGTACTGTAACAGATTTTGCAGCATCTCGCCAGGTATTTGCTTCGGCAATTGCCGGTGGTAACAGCACAGCAGGTACAGGTAGCAATACTTTACCGGCTGCAAATAAATCTATTGCATCAACTACCGATATTGCTGGTACATTCTACTTTGGTATAGGTTCTATTACCTGTGCCCAACCAACAGCACAAACAGCCACCAACATAACAACCGGATCTGCAGACCTAGGCTGGACAGCCGGTGGTACCGAAACTACCTGGGATATTGAGTGGATGTTAGCATCAGCCTCACCAACCGGTACACCAAACGTAACCGGAACAACAACTAACCCATACTCATTAGGTGGTTTAAGTTCGGGTACTTCGTATAAATTTTACGTTCGTGCATCGTGTGGTGGCTCTTTAGGAAACAGCCCATGGGTAGGTCCGTTTACATTTAGCACGTTATTCCCTGCAGCTACCAACGACCTTGTTTGTGGTGCAATACCTTTAACAGTAAACGAACAGGCTGTTTTTGCAACTTATAGCAACACTGGTGCTACAACAGATGCTGCACCTTCTGTTGCTGGTTCTTGCCAATCTAACATCAATAGCGATGTTTGGTTTAGTGCAGTTGTCCCTGCGGAAGGTTCTATGTCTGTTTACTTTAGGTCAGGCTCAACAGGTACTCCGCTTGCTGATATGGTGCTGCATGTATACAGCTCTAGCAACAACTTATGCTCGGGTACTTTAACACAAGTAGTTTGTAATGACGATGATGGACCGGGCACACTTCCATTTGCTCATTTTACAGGTCTTACACCAGGTGCTACCTTATTCATAAGAGCATCTGATTACAACACAGTTAATATTGGTACGTTTGATATAGCAGTTACCCCATACTGGCAATGGACAGGTGCAACCAGCACTTCATGGGCAACAACTACAAACTGGTTGTCTGACGATTTGACGGTAACACCGACTACTACTTCTAACGTTTTAATACCAAACGTTGCAAACGACCCTGTAAATACAGGAGGTGCAGGTATAGGTGGTATTAAAGTATTGCCAGGTGCAACTGTAACCAACAATGGTGGTAATTTAACGGTACGTACTTTCTTAGTATCTAACGACGCTCAGTTCTTAGGCCCTAACTTAGTTGTAATGACAGGTACCGCAGCTCAAACCATTAGTGGTAATGGAAGCACCTTTACTAACCTGCGTATTAATAATACCAGCGGTGTAACAGTAGCGAGTGGTGCAAATATGCAAACCATTACAACGTCGCTTGATTTGAGGTTAGGTAACTTAACTACTAATGGTAATATTACCATACAATCTACCTCAACCAGCCAAGCTTACATAGACGACTTTAGTGGAACTAATACAGGCACAATTTCTGGCAACGTTAACGTAGAGCGTTTTATACCACCAAGCCCTAACGGTTTCCGTTACATAGGCCAGCCGGTAAATACAGGCGCAGGCGTAATGGCAATATCGGCCATGCAAGGCTTTACTGTAACTGGTGTTCCGCGACAAACGATACCATTACCAACCTGTTCACCAACGTTTACCCCGCTAAACATAGCTTCAAACTCGCCATACGGTAATTTGATGTACTTCCAGGAGAACGGCCCATACGGCAGCCCTGCT
>JAIXUZ010000171.1 GCA_027483285.1 Bacteroidota bacterium | reverse complement strand
GTTAAGGACATTGTCGATTATGAAATCGGCGGTGGAGCTAATCAGGCAAAACCATGGTATAGAAATTATACCGGATGAGATTCCGCTGGATGATGTAAAGACCTACGAGTTATTTCAAAAGGGTGAGACGATAAGTATATTCCAGTTTGAGAGTCCCGGTATGCAGAAGTACCTAAAGGAACTGAAGCCAGATAAGTTTGATGACCTTATTGCGATGAACGCCTTATACCGCCCCGGCCCTATGGACTACATTGGCAACTTTATTGCCCGTAAGCATGGCAGGGAGCGTATAGTGTACGACCTGGACGACATGAAGGAGTTTTTGGAGGGTACGTATGGTATTACGGTTTACCAGGAACAGGTAATGCTTCTGTCGCAAAAACTTGCCGGCTTTACTAAAGGCGAGGCCGATACGCTGCGTAAGGCGATGGGTAAAAAGCAAAAGGCTGTGCTGGATAAAATGAAACCGCAGTTTATTGAAGGCTGCGCGAAGAAAGGCCATGACCCGAAGATATGTGAGAAGATATGGACCGACTGGGAGGCTTTTGCATCTTACGCGTTCAACAAGTCGCACTCTACCTGCTATGCCTTTGTGGCTTTTCAAACGGCTTATTTAAAAGCCCACTACCCTGCTGAATACATGGCGGCAGTATTGAGTAACAACTTAAGCAATATAGAACAGCTGACCTTTTTTATGGAGGAATGCAACCGCATGGGCTTAAAAGTACTGGGGCCCGATGTTAACGAGAGCTACATGAAATTCTCTGTTAACAAAAGCGGGCAGATACGTATTGGTTTAGGCGCTTTGAAAGGTGTTGGTGAAGCAGCAGTGGATTCTATAATTGAAGAGCGTGCGGCTGGCCCGTACACATCGGTATTTGATATGGCGAGAAGGGCTAATATGCGTGCGGTGAACAAGCGCTGCGTAGAGGCATTGGCCTATGCCGGTGCCTTTGACTCGCTAAACCCTGATGCGCACAGGGCGCAGTTTTTTGCCCCTGCACCCGATGGCAACCCATTTATTGAGAAGATAACCCGCTACGGTACATTGTATCAGGATAGTAAAAACTCTACCGCCAATACGTTGTTTGGGGGAGATAATGAGGTGCAGATAGAAGAGCCGCCATTCCCCAAATGTGAGGAATGGAGTGAGTTGGAACGCCTGAAGCTGGAGAAGGATGTTATTGGTATCTACATATCAGGCCACCCGCTGGATGCTTACAAAATTGAAGTGGAGCAGCTTTGCCGCCACCGTATTGCAGATTTGAACGAGGGATTGGCTAAGTACCGTAATTCGGGAGAGGTGACTATGGGTGGTATCATGTCGGCAGTGCAACATAAGACGACCAAAACGGGGAAGCCGTTTGGAAACTTTACCCTGAGTGACTTTACGGGCAGTATGCAGATAGCGATGTTTGGCGAGGATTACATCAATTTTAAGAACTTTTTGGGCGAGGGGTACTTTGTGTACATAAAAGCCCAGGTGCGTGAGCGCTGGAATCAGCCAGACAGTCTGGAACTTAAGGTTGGCCGCATGATGCTGTTAGATGAAGTAAAGGACAAAATGGTAAAATCCCTCACGATAAATTTAAAGCTTGATGATATTAGCGAGGTGGTTGTGGATGATTTGGAATCGCTAATTAAGGCAAACCCCGGCAATTGCCAGATTAAGATATCTGTATTTGACCTAGAAAGCCAGATACAGGTGGATATGCCATCTAAAAACGGCAAGGTGGCACTTAGTAGCAACTTTATAAAGCAGGTGGAGGCATTGGCCGGCGAAGGGGCTTATAAGTTGAATTAGCTTGTAGCGTATAGCTTGTAGGTATATAATAGAAAAAGGCTGCCATTGGCAGCCTTTTTCTATTAATGCTTCTTCTAGCCCAGCATGAGTATTAATTATAGCGTTCCGCGAAGCTCTTGCTCACGTTCGATAGACTCAAACAAAGCCTTGAAGTTACCTTTTCCAAATGACTGAGCGCCTTTGCGTTGGATAATTTCAAAGAACAAAGTTGGACGGTCTTCAATTGGTTTGGTGAAGATTTGCAGAAGGTAGCCTTCATCGTCGCGGTCGACTAGGATGCCTAGCTTACGTAGCGGCTCAATATCCTCGTCAATTTTGCCTACACGGCCTTCCAACTCATCATAATACGATGAGGGAACGGTAAGGAATTCTACACCACGGCTTTTAAGAGCTGTTACTGTTTCAACAATGTTGTTGGTAGCTACTGCAATGTGTTGCACCCCCGGGCCACCATAAAAATCAAGGTATTCCTCAATCTGCGATTTCTTTTTACCCTCAGCCGGCTCGTTGATAGGGAACTTAACACGGCCATTGCCGTTGCTCATTACCTTGCTCATAAGCGCTGAATACTCTGTAGAAATATCGTTATCATCAAAAGAGATAAGGTTAACAAAGCCCATTACTTTGGCGTAGTAGTCAACCCAGGTGTTCATCTCGTTCCAACCCACATTGCCCACCATATGGTCGATATATTGAAGACCAACATCTGTTGGGTTGTATTCAGGTTTCCATGCTTTGTAGCCCGGAAGGAATACCCCATTGTAGTTTTTACGTTCAACAAAAAGGTGAACTGTTTCGCCATAAGTGTATATACCAGAGGTAGTTACCTCACCATCTGCATCCTTTTCGGTTTTAGGCTCCTGGTATGGTTTTGCACCACGTTTAACGGTTTCTTTGTATGCTTTGGTAGCATCATCAACCCAAAGGGCAACAATTTTAACACCATCGCCATGAGCAACTATATGTTTATTTATCTCAGAATCTGCATTTAGTGGAGTGGTTAGTACCAAACGTATTTTGCCTTGGCCTAATACGTAAGATGCACGGTCGCGAACACCTGTTTCTAAGCCGCAGTAAGCAATAGACTGAAAGCCAAATGCTGTTTTATAAAAGTGGGCTGCCTGCTTGGCATTACCTACGTAAAATTCTACGTAATCAGTTCCTAATAATGGTAGGAAGTCTTGGGCGTCTTTGAAGATTTTTTCCGGTGTTGTATCTGTTATTGTTGACATTTTTCTTTTTCTATTTAAATACAAATTTACTAATCCATTCGCTAATACGCTAATTGGCACATTCGCCAATCAATATTACTCCACCCAGCTCTTATAATACTTACCGTCGTCTATGCCAGCGGCTTCTTCGGTAATTTGCAGCGGGCGGAAGGTGTCTATCATCACCGCAAGTTCCTGGGTTTCTTTATGCCCTATGCTGCGTTCCATAGCGCCAGGTGCAGGTCCGTGTGGTATTCCTTTAGGATGCAGGGTTATATGCCCTTGCTCAATGTTGTTACGGCTCATAAAATCACCATCAACGTAATACAGCACTTCATCGCTATCAATATTACTGTGGTTATATGGTGCAGGCACAGCCTGTGGGTGGTAATCATACAACCTGGGGCAGAACGAGCACACAACAAAGCTGTTGGTTTCAAACGTTTGGTGTACCGGAGGGGGCTGGTGAACGCGACCTGTTATAGGCTCAAAATTATGAATAGAGAAGCCGTAGGGGAAGTTATATCCATCCCAACCCACAACATCAAACGGGTGCGTAGCGTACACAATTTCATGTAGCATACCCTCTTTTTTAACCTTAATTATAAAGTCGCCTTTCTCGTCGTGTGTTTCAAGGTCTTGTGGCAGCTTAAGGTCGCGCTCACAAAAAGGCGAATGTTCCAATAACTGACCAAAGTGGTTTCGGTAGCGTTTTGGCGTGTATAGTGGCGAGTACGATTCTAAAAACAACAAGCGGTTGTCTTCGGTATCAAACTCAATTTGGTATATCATCCCACGGGGAATGATTAGGTAGTCGCCATACTCAAACGGAATGGTGCCTAAAAACGTTCGTAAACGCCCAGTGCCGCGGTGGATGAATATCATCTCGTCGGCATCGGCATTTTTGTAAAAGTACGTCTTCATAGACTTACGTGGGGCAGCCAGTCCAATCAGCACATCGCTGTTTACCATGAGTAACTTACGGCTGTCTATAAAGTCATCTTCGGGTTTCACTTCAAAACCCTTTAGCAACATAGCCTTAATATTTTTCTCTACCGCTATTTTTGGCGATACATCTTTCGACGATAAAATCTCTTTTACCTGTGTTGGGCGGTGCACGTGGTACGATAGGCTTGCCATACCGCTAAACCCTTCGGTGCCAAACAATTGTTCGTAATAATGTTTTCCTTCGGGGCTTTGAAACACCGTATGGCGCTTTTGCGGAAAATTACCCAGTTTATGATAGATAGGCATAAATGCTTTTTTTATGTTTTTTCTATAGCCCCTCTCTTTTTGCCAAAGGGGGTTTAAAGTCTACTTGGCTAAATTAAAATTTTCGTTCAATTTGGGGCGTAAACGTCCTTTTTTGTAAACATTACGTTGGTCGCCCTCTTTGGCTTTGCCTTTGCGCAGCAGCCGTTGTTGCTCTATAGGCATGTTTATAATGTCTTTACAAGCTACGCTGCAGCAGCCTTCAAAAGCCTTTGCACAGTCCTCGCATTGTATAAACAACAAATGGCAATCAAAGTTAGCGCAATTGGTGTGGTTATCGCAAAGCTCGCCACACTGGTGGCATTTGCTAACAATCTCGTCGCTTATCCTCTCCCCCAGCCTTTCGTCAAACACAAAGTTTTTACCTTTAAACTTATTATCCAGCCCTTCGGCCTTTACCTGGCGGGCATATTCAATAATGCCACCGTGCAACTGGCTAACGTTTTCAAAACCATGGTGCTTTAGGTACGCGCTGGCTTTTTCGCAACGTATGCCACCGGTACAATACATCAGTACAGGCTTGTCCTTTTTATCCTTTAGCATTTCAACCACCATCGGCAGTTCATCCTTAAAGGTATCGGCATCGGGCAGTATAGCTCCTTCAAAATGGCCCACCTCGCTCTCGTAGTGGTTGCGCATGTCTACCACTATAGCATCGGGGTTTTCCAGGGCTTTGTTAAATTCAATAGCATCAAGGTGCTTGCCTACGTTGGTAACGTCAAAGGCATCATGAGGCAATCCATCGGCCACTATATGTTTCTTCACTCTTACTATCAGCTTGTAGAATGAATTTCCATCATCCTCTACCGCTATTTTAAACGGCACATCGGTAAAACGGTGGTCGGCATACAATTGGGATTTAAAGACTTCAAAATTATCCTCGGGCACAGACAGCTGCGCGTTGATACCCTCACGGGCTATATAAATGCGGCCAAAAACACCCAACTCGTCCCACATTTTATACAGGGCATCGCGCGTATCTTCTACATCATTAATAATAACATAACGGTAAAACGAAAGCGTTTTACGGTGAAATGGCTCTGCCATTAAGCGTTCCTTCAGTACTTTCTTGTCAATCTTGTTATAAAGTGCCATAATCTTAACATCGTACGCTTACATGGCGCAGGTTAATTAAGGCCCAAAGATACAAAAAGCCCCCTACCTAAAAACTATGACATTGGTCATAGTTTTGCGTATTCTATACTACCGTTTTCTTGGTAAGAACCAATCTAACCTAATCTCTGCCAACCACAACCCTCTTTGAAAATTAGGGAGTGATTTATAGTTTTCCTGCGATTCATGTGATGCTAAATCTATCTCGATGGTTATAGTTACAGGATGAAGTTTGAAACGGCGGTTTTATAATTAAAATAGTCTATGCTTCAAGATATGGAGACTGTTATGTAGTTCTGATAATGACAATCAAATTTGTTTTTTTCATAGGCTACCCTTCGTAGCAGTTGTAAAAGAACAACGTCTCCTCTTATTAACATTTTTAGAATTAAACAAACTTTCCTAATGCATAATTACTAATTCATGATTAACACTACACGCTATCTTTACCCTATGAAATTATTCATAACTACCCTTCTATTAGGTATTGCCGTTTTACTTAATGCCCAAACGGATGAAATACCCGGTTACAAGCAGTTAGAAGACCTTACTATACAATCGGCTAACTTGGGCTATAATAAATTTATGCGGGTGTATGCCCCCGAGGGGTATGATGCTAACGGAACTAAAAAGTACCCCGTTATCATCATCTTCGACAGGCAAAACGCCATAAACTGCAGCTACCAGCTGCAAACTATTGGCTACCTAACCAGCATGGGCCAAATGCCGCAGTCGATAGTTATTACCGTTGCCAGTCAGCCCAACAAGCGCGGCCCCGAAACGATATTAAGTGCCAGCGGCAGCAATGCCATAGGTGAGCAAAACGAGAAATTTATAATGGACGAACTGATACCTTATGCGCAACAACACTACCATACCAACAGTTTCGAACTGTTGGTAGGCCATTCGCGTTACGGCTACTTTACCAGCTATATGCTTACACAACACATGGATAAGCTGAATGGGGTTATTTCCATCAGTCCGTTTTTTATGCAGCCCAATGTAAACCTTGTAGACAGTATGCTTACGGCAGTAAAAACTACCAAAGGCATATTTAACAATGTATATTATATGGTTGCCACCGGCGAATCTATACCCGATACCCATGACTATGCCCTTATGAAAAAGGCTCTTAGCGACACCGTGCTACCTAACTTTTTTAAATGCAAAGGCTATGAGTTTTACTATGGCTACCACATGGCCACCCCGGGCTTAACGCTAAACAATGCATTGTACGATATTTTTAGCCAGTGGACCGTTGGCGCTAATAAGTATTACAGGGACACTATGGCTACACCTACTGAAAAGAAAAAGTATGATAAATACATGATGGGCATAATAGATTACGGCGATACGCTGCCCTTTAGCCTGGGCGTGTTGAACGGCAAAGCCTGGCAATACTATAACAATAATCGCTATGGCAAAGCCGTAGAGGCTTGGAAGGTGGCCATTGGTGCGTACCCCGGCTTTACCGAATTATACTTATACATGGCCCAAGCCGAACTGGACCAAAACAAAAAAAAAAAAAAAAAAAATTATATACAATTGTATAAAGCCAACATCAAAAAATCTACCTACTATAATAGG
>JAIXUZ010000077.1 GCA_027483285.1 Bacteroidota bacterium | reverse complement strand
TGCCGACTTAAGCACCCAACGTTTTGAATTTCTTAAGGTTGATTTTAACGCGAACGTGCTTCGCCTTACCCTTAACCGCCCTGAGAAAAAGAATGCAATTAATCCTACGTTGCTAAACGAGATGGCTTTTGCCTTAACCCATGCCAAGCACAACAACAGTGTGTGGGCGGTGGTAATGGCTGCCGAGGGTAATGTATTTTGCGCAGGGGCCGATTTGCTTTCGTTTGCAGGGGCAGGTTCAGAACAATCGTCTACCATACCCGACCCTAACGAGCCTATACGCTTGGTTGAGGTTTTTGCTACCCTATATAAGCCCTGCATAGGCCGCATCCACGGACCTGTTTATGCCGGCGGGTTTATGATTATCAGCGGCTGTACACATGTAATATCTGTTGAGCAGGCTACCTTCAGCTTACCCGAAGTTAAGCGTGGCTTATGGCCTTTCCAGGTTATGGCTGGCCTTATGAATGTTATGCCACACCGCACTATGCTTGATT
Source organism: Bacteroidota bacterium (assembly GCA_027483285.1). Taxonomy (GTDB): domain Bacteria; phylum Bacteroidota; class Bacteroidia; order CAMBQF01; family CAMBQF01; genus CAMBQF01. The sequence goes on along the minus strand of JAIXUZ010000077.1, from coordinate 8,249 downwards.
TATGTATGCGTGCAGGTACTATTACCGCCCAACATGCAAAAGAAGTTGGTTTGGTAAGCCAGGTAGTTGCTAATGTTGATGAACTGGATGCTGCCGTTACCGCTTTGGTTGATGATATTAAGCAATACTCGCCCGCTGCTATTCGCAAAGGCTTAGAGGCTTACTATACTATGCAAAGCAAACAGGGTGGCGAGTTGCACAACTATATGTTTGAGATGCTGGGCAAAACCCTTGAAACTAAAGATGCGCAAGAGGGGTTAAAAGCCTTTATGGAAAAGCGCGCTCCCGTTTGGACAGGTGAATAAATTCCACAGCCTGAAAAATGAAAAAAACAGCCTTGCTAATTACCATCTTTGCCTTAGGCTCTCTACTGCTTTTTGCTACACAACACCCTGCTGAATATGCGGAGGTTTGTGGCGAGTGTGGTAAGTACGATTCGCTGTTTAATGCCAATAAAGAATTTAAAAGTGATGGGTTTGATTACCCTGTTGGTCCGCCCAATGCGGTAGGGTATTACGATGCACAACCTTTTACCCGCAATACCCATTTAGGCGAAGACTGGAATGGCAACGGCGGTGGCAATACCGACCTTGGTGACCCGGTTTACGCGGCAGCCAATGGCTATGTTGCTGAGGTTTTTGACTATGGTGGCGGTTGGGGTAATGTTATCCGTATAGTGCATAAACTGCCCAACGGACGTTGTATAGAAACCCTTTATGCACACGAAAAGGAAGTGTATGTTAAAGAGGGTACCTTTATTAAGCGCGGCACTAAAATTGGCATTATGGGCAACCTTGATGGTAAAATGTATGCCCACGTACACTTTGAAATGCGAAATATTGTAGGGATGGATTTAGGAGGAGGTTACTCCAGCGATACTACAGGCTATATGAATCCTAAGGCGTTTATTAAGGCAAACCGTCCTAAGCGCTAACCGTGAAAAAGAGGAAAGGCTTATTCATTATTCTGTTTGCTATACTTGCATTAGCGGCTGTTGTCTATATTTTTAAAGACAAGCTATGGACTGTTTACAAGGGCGGACTAACCCAAAAGGAAGCAGTAAATAAATACGATACTTTATTCTCAAAGCATACTGAATATATAGCCGATGGTTTTGATTATCCCGTTGGAATGCCTGATGGCAAAGGCTATTACGATGCACAACCCTTTACAAAGAACAGGCATTTAGGCAGCGCTGGAACGGAAGCGGCGGTGGCAACACAGATCTTGGCGACCCAGTGTATGCAACAGCCCACGGCTACGTTACCTATGCTAAAGATGCAGGCCGCGGTTGGGGAAATATAGTACGTGTTATCCATTGTGTGCCGGGCAAGCCCAATAAATACATAGAAAGTTTCTATGCCCACTTAGATAAAATAAAAGTACAAGAAGGCGCTTGGTTAAAGCGTGGCGATGAACTCGGAACCATAGGTACAGCCCATGGAGCCTACATAGCGCACCTGCATTTCGAAATAAGGGATAAGCCCGACATGCGCATTGGTCCGGGGTATTCTACCGATACTACGGGTTACTTAAATCCTACCAAGTTTATTAAGGCGCACCGACCTAAGCCAGGTATTTAAGGCAAGCCTCTACAATACGTTCCGACGATTTACCATCCCATAGTGGCGGTATCTGCCCTTTTTTGTAGTTGCCCGATTTTATCTCGTCGAGTATGCAGGTGATGGTACCTACGCTGTTATCAGCCATGGTGTTCGACCCTAAATCTACCGTAACAGGGCGCTCTGTATTAGGGCGTATGGTTATGCAGGGCACTTGCAGGTAGGTTGTTTCCTCCTGTACTCCGCCGCTATCAGTAATAACACACCATGCTCCTTTTATCAGCGATAAAAACTCTATGTACCCTTGTGGGTCGGTAAGAATAATGTTAGGAGATAATTTACTGTCAAGCCCAAACTTCTCCAGGTTTTTAACCGTGCGAGGGTGTATTGGGAAAACAGCTTTTTTATAGGTTGCAATTACATTCAGTACGTCAACCAAATCACTTAAGCTTTCTGGGTCGTCAACATTACCGGGGCGGTGGAAGGTAAGCAGGATGTACTCTCCGCTTTCCACACCCAGCTTTTCTTTAATACCCGATGCTTCTATGTTAGGCATAAAGCTCACCAAGGAGTCTATCATGGTGTTGCCCGTAAAAATAATTTTGCTTTCGTCTTTTCCTTCAGATAATAAATGTTTGGTGCCGCTTTCTTCTGTTACAAAAAACAAGTCGGCCATATCGTCAATTAAAATACGGTTTACTTCTTCGGGCATTGTTTTATCAAAACTGCGAAGGCCACTTTCAATATGAGCAACGGGTATGTTGTGGCGCGATGCAACAAGGGCGCAAGCTAACGATGAATTCACATCGCCCGGTACCATAACTAGATCGGGTTTGTATTCAAGGATTACCTGTTCTGCTTTATGTATAATCTCGGCTATAACAGATAACTGACTAAGGCCGGTAGTAAGGTTGAAAAAGTAATCGGGTTTAGAAATGCCCAACTGGTTAAAGAATATCTCACTCATGTTGGCATCAAAGTGCTGGCCTGTATGCAGTACTTTAAATTCAATATCGTTATGTCCTGCAAACAGCTTACCCAAACGGGTAATTTTTATAAAGTTTGGTCGGGTGCCAACACAGGTTAGTATCTTCTTTTTCATTATTACTCAAGTATCAGGTCGGCAAGTACCTTAGCTTGGTATTTGCGACTATATTTTTCAAGGTTTGTCGTATGTTGTTCAACATACCCTTTGGTTTTAAACTCTTCGTAAGCTTTTAATAATTCATTTGTTACATCTTCTGCACTTGATAAAGCAACACCGGCTTTACATTCATTTATAATACTTTCTAATACCCCTTTATCATTTTTAACCAAAAGAATACGTCTATTAGATTGCATGTATTCAAAAATTTTAGCGTGTAATGACTTTGCGTTTTCATTTGTTAACAATAAAAGCAGGTTAGCTTTTCGTAGTTCTATTAAAACATCACTGTGTGGTATACGAGGTGTTGTAATAATGTGTTTATTTAATTCAGCATCATATCCTAAAATCCTGATTTTTTGCTCGGGATAAAATTCTATTCCTAAAAATTTAAGTATGGTGTTTTGACATTTAGAAACGGCAATAAAATTTTTATACCCTTCAAGAAACATTTCTAATTGATGATAGGGATATAAAATGCCTGCATAAGTAACTGTAAAAGTATCATCTGATTGTTTAATCAAATCATACTCTTCAGATTTCTCTAATGCGTCATATCCATTAAAAACGACTTTCACTTCTTTGTTTGGGTATTTCTCTTTAAAATCGACTGCATACGTAGGAGAGGCATTTGTAATTAAGGAAACGTTTGTCAAGTACATTTTTTCATACCGTTCAAATATTGCGTTAATAGTTTTTTCTACAATATTTTTAGGTACGTTAACAGAGTTTGTAGTCCATCCGTCTCTATAGTCTGCTACCCATTCAATATTAAACTCTTTTGAAAGCAAGTATGCATACTTAAATAATATAAATGGTTCTCCTGTTGCTATTATTACGTCTATTTTATTGTCTAAAATTATTTTTTTTGCTGTTTTGTAGAATATATCAGTATTATCAGCTTTTCTCCATGCAAATTTCATTATCGAAAAATACAGTGTTAGGCTACGTCTCAAGAAATTAAAACGTTCTAGGCCATATCTTATAATTAGTTTATCTCTAAAGTTAGGTTTATAATGTACCCTGATAATTGAGCCGTTATTATTTTGTTCAGATGTTGTATACTGCCTTATTGATGGCCTTGCAACATCTACTGCTGTTTGTTTTATTTGGTCCCATTTTCGCGTTATAACAACAGGATACACCCCCATTTGATTTAGATACTTATACCAACTAGCCGGCCTAAGAGCTCCAATTGAAGTATATGGCGGAAAGTCGTGAGCTAATATTAAAGCTCGTTTTTCATTTTTGTTAGTTAATTTGGGAAGATAAAACGAGTCTAAAATTTTTGCTACTTCACTACTTGAGTGTTCTCGTGTAAATTTTTGCTGAAAAGATTTGTCCGGTACTAGTTTATTGTATTCTCCTTTTTCAAATAAAGTATACAACTCACTTAGCTTATCGTAAACAGCTTCTTCTGTTTGACAAGTATATCCAATATTATAGTCTTTAAGCGTGTCTTCTATAATATCATGGTCTGATGGGCAAGCTAAAATTGGCTTCCCAAAACCAATATATTCATATAATTTACTTGATGGTATGCCTATCAGCCCTTTATGGGCAATCATTAAGAAAAGGTGAGACTTAGCTTGTAATTCAAATACTTGTTTTTGAGGTATCCTCGGAGTGATTTCATAAAAATTTTCATACCCCTTTAAAAAAATTGAAACCCTGAGAGCCTCAATTTTATCAAATAACAAACCAGGAAATACTATTTTTATGTTAGCATTTTCAGGACCTAAATTGTTTATTAGTTTTTTGTATGCTGATAGAAATATTTCAATTTGTTGGGTTGTATATAATGAGCCATTATATACCACTGTGAATTTAGTGTCGTAGCTACGAGTAATAGTTTCGAAGTCTTCTGAAAAATAACCATTTAATAATACATGGCCTTGCTTACTTACAAAGTCAGATATTTTTTTACTGTATGCTTCAGATACCGTTGTAATACGCTCAGCTGTGCCTACCCATTTTTTCTCGCTATTTGACCGGATTTTATTTAATGTTTTTTCAAATAGTGTTTTGTTTTTTAAAAAATCAGATGTATTCCAGTCATCTCTATAGTCTGCAAGCCATTTAATGTTAAATTTTTTGTTTAGCAAATAGCCGAACCTAAACAAAGTAAAGGGATTGGCAGTAATTACAATGCGCTCTACATCTTTGTTTTTAGTTATGTATTGGTCTGCAAAATCATATATATTTCTGTATGGGATAAATTTATTAGAATAGTTTTCAAAAAATATCTCAAAAAAGGTTAAGAACCTTCTGAAAAAATCAAACTTGCTATCGCCATACTTTACAAAAAACCTATCTCGTAAACTGCCTTTGTAGGGCAAATAGTATACTTCGTAATCGCTTGTTATTTCGTGTTTTATTTCTTCGCCGCTTTTCTTTAATACATCAATTGGCGTACTAATAGGGTTATCCCAGTTGCGTGTAATAATTATAGGGTAATAACCATATTTTTTTAAATACTTTGCCCAACCAAATGCCCGCTGCGATGCGGTAAGGTTACATGGCGGAAAAAAATAGGATAATATCAGTACTTTTTTTAATTGCATTAGTTCTTATTTGCCTATTAGTTTTTTAAAAATACGATACGCCGGCCTTAATTTCTTATAAATATTCATATACGATTTGAAATCGGTATGGGCTTTTGGAGGCATAGCCATCATTTTGTTAAATTCTTCTTCAGACAGCCTGAATTTTTTTAAAAAGTAGTCTTTGTCAATTTTTAATAACTCCGCATCGTATACAGGCTTTTTATTTTCTTCTATTGCCTGCTCTTTTGTTATTTGGCCTGAGCATATTAATGTAGCTAAGTGCGACTTACGCTTATTTACTCCAAATTTTTCAAGTAAAATATAGCCTTGGTAAAAACGGGTAAATATATTTTCGTAATGCTTCCCACCGTAATCTCTCCACTCCAGTTCATTAATAATAAATTTTTTAACCTCGTCTTTATTGTAATCAATAAAGTTTAACGGGGTTGCCATTTCTATCTTTTTAATTTTTTTATAATACCACATGCGTATAATTCCAATCATTGGAAAGCCTTTGATACTTTCTGTACCATAATGCTTATGTATATCGCGTATGTTTATTGTATCCAGTTTATTATGTACCCAGTTTGGGGGTAGGTAGCCTTCTGTTTCGGTATTATGGCCCGATAGGATATATTTTATTTTATGCTTTGCCGCTAACTGATACAAAACAGCCATAAAAGCATTGTCAAATGGCAAGTCAATATCAATAACCGATGCTTTCATAAAAGCCAGTTGCAGGTCTTTTATCTGGTTCCAGTTAAGTACATAGGTATATAAATCATAACCCAGTTTTTTCACAATGTTTTCTATGTTCATCACGGCCAATTCTGCATTCCAGCCATTATCAACATGCAATACCAAAGGCCTTAACCCCCATTGCTTGCTTAGCCAGGCTACATATGTACTATCAACTCCTCCACTAATACCTACAATGCAATCGTATTCTTTTCCCTTGCCGGCTTCTTTAATATCGGCAATCAATTGTTCTAATTTTGCTTTGCCGGCCCCGTCCTTAAAAAGGGTACGTTTGGCCAGGTCGTCATATATGTTGCAAATTTCGCATACGCCATTACTGTCAAAGTGCATATCCGGATAATCATTGGTATCCAAAATGCATTTTGTACATTCTTGAAAAGGCCTGTTAGCTGCTGCGTTAACCATTTATATATGCAAAATCGTGTTTAGATAAATAATTTATTAGTACCGCCCTATGCTTACCGGTAAATACAAACATGGCCCCTGCTGCCGCCGCCGATGCGCCTTTTTCAAAAGCCTGTTTAAAGTCTTCGGGTTTACCTGCACCACCACAGGCAATTACAGGTACATCAACTGCATGGCAAACGCTTTCTATAAGCTTAAGGTCAAAGCCTGCCATGGTGCCATCACGGTCTATTGCGTTTATCAATATCTCTCCGGCCCCTTCCTGCGCCATTTTTTGAGCATAAGTTACCGGGTTTATTTTTATACTTTTCTTGCCTGCTTCAATATGCACGTGGTAGCTTCCAAATAAGTCTTTTTTTACATCAATAGAGGCAACTATGGTAGAGCTTCCAAACTTATCGGCAGCTTTCCGTATTAAGTCAGGCTCGGTATAGGTGGCTGTGTTTATGGCAATTTTCTCTACCCCTGTTTTTATTACGTTTGAGATGTCTTCAAGCGTTCCAATTCCACCCCCGTAGCACAAAGGCATAAAACATTCCGAAGCTATTTCTTCAATATAGGCCAGGTTAGGGCCGCGTTTTTCGCGGGTGGCCGATATATCAAGAAATATTAATTCGTCTACCTCTTTATCATTAAATATTTTAACTGCATTATTAGGGTCGCCAACATATACCGGGTCTTTAAACCTGATGGTTTTTACCAGGCTATCCATCTTGTCGCACAATAAAACCGGTATTATCCTTTTTTCAAACATTAGTATTTCTCTGCAAAATTTTTCAAAAGGTTCATACCAAACTTATGGCTCTTTTCGGGGTGAAACTGAACCCCAAGTATATTCTCGTGCTCAAAAGCCGAAGCATATTCTATTCCGTATGATGTAGTGCCTAAAACATCGGCCTGGTTGCCGGGTTTAAAATAATAACTGTGTACAAAGTAAAAGCGGGGAGTTTCCTCATAGCCTTCAAGTAAATTAGATTGCTTTACCTGTTCAAGCTTATTCCAACCCATGTGCGGTACTTTATACATTTTCATATCCTCTCCAAAGGCAAATTTTTCAAACCTGCCTTTTATCCAGCCCAAACCGGCTTCTTTACCTTCATTACTTCCCTTGGTCATAAGTTGCATACCCAAGCAAATGCCTAAAATTGGTACTTTTTCTTCCAACACTTTTTTATTTAGTATTGATGAAAAGCCGAGATTGTTAAAACTTTGCATACCATTATCAAAAGCACCAACCCCAGGTAAAATTAACTTGGTAGCCTTCTCAATATCTTCAGGTTTGCTGGTAATAAGGCTATCGTGCCCAATACGCTTAAGCATATTTGCAATAGAACCTAGATTACCCATACCATAGTTTATAATTGTTATCATACCTGTAATTGCCATGCAAATATAATAAAAATGAAGTGAATGCTGGTTGTTCCTCTACACCGCAGCCTTAAGCATATCTTTTACCCTACTGTTGTTGGGGTTTAGCTTTAGCGCACGCTGCAAATACGGCTTTGCTTTTGTCGCTTGGTTGCGGTAGAAGTATAACCCTGCCTTATTTAACAGTGCCTGCTCATAATCAGGGTCTAAAGCCAAGGCCTGGTCGTATAGGGTTTCGGCCTTGGCATCGTTGCCAGCTTGTAGGTAAATAAAGCCGAGGTTGGTGTAGGCAGGTGCAAACCCCGGGTTTTCTACTATCAGGTCTTCAAACAGCCTCTTTGCTTCGTCTTTTTTATCAAGCGCAAGGGCAATTGTGGCTAGCTTGTTTTTAAAATCGGGGTAATAAGGCGTCAGTTTTACCGCCTGCTGAAAGAATGTATAGGCTTCAGTAAACATACCCAAATT
>JAIXUZ010000217.1 GCA_027483285.1 Bacteroidota bacterium | reverse complement strand
GGCGAGATTAAAGTGATTTTAGTTAACCTGAGTAATGAACCCTTTACGATAAACGACGGCGAACGCATTGCCCAACTTGTTGTAGCCCGCCACGAACATATTGTTTGGAACCAAACCGAAGAACTGGGTTTGACCGAACGTGGCGAAGGCGGCTTTGGACATAGCGGAAAGCATTAAGTTATTAGAACGAATTTAGAGAGAGTATGAAGATTATTGTACCAATGGCAGGAATGGGCAAACGTATGCGCCCACACACGCTAACCACCCCTAAACCCCTGTTACCTATAGCCGGAAAACCTATTGTGCAGCTGTTGTGCGAAGAGCTGGCTAAAGTATGTACCGAGAAAATTGAAGAGATTGCCTTTATTATTGGCGATTTTGGTAAAGAAGCCGAAGACAACCTTGTAAAAGTAGCAGAAAGCCTTGGTGCTAAAGGCAGTATATACCACCAGCACGAAGCCTTAGGTACCGCCCATGCGGTGCTTTGTGCCAAAGAGTCATTATCGGGCAAGGTTATTGTAGCCTTTGCCGATACGCTCTTTAAAGCCGATTTTGAAATGGACGAAGCCAAGGATGCTGTAATATGGGTGCAAAAAATTGACGACCCATCGGCTTTTGGCGTGGTTAAAATTGCTGACGACGGCACTATTAGCGACTTTGTTGAAAAGCCGAAAGAGTTTGTAAGCGACCTTGCCATTATTGGTATTTACTACTTTAAAGACGGCGAAAACCTTAAAAACGAACTTCAATACCTGTTGGATAACGAGATTAAGGACAAAGGGGAATACCAGATTACCAATGGCCTGGAGAATATGAAGAACAAGGGCCTGAAAATATACCCCGGCGAGGTTATTGAATGGCTTGACTGTGGCAATAAAGATGCTACGGTGCATACCAACACCCGTTGGTTAGAATTGCACAAAGACAATTATTCTGAACCAAGCTCGTTAAAACTTGTTAATAGTGAAATTATACAACCCTGTTTTATTGGCGAAAATGTAGAAATACATAACTCTAAAATAGGCCCACACGTATCAATAGGAAATAACACTAAAATCAGCAATTCTGAAATCAGTGCATCCATTATCCAAACCAACGCGGTGTTGCAAAACACCAAGCTTAGCAACTCTATGCTGGGCAACTTTGTGCAGGTTAATGGTGGCGAACTTGAACTAAGCCTTGGCGATTACAGCGTTATAAGCCCAAAATAATTAGAAATATTGAAAGCAAACACGCGCATATATACAACACTAACACATACCCTCTTAGCCCTGCTTGTTACAGGTGCGGTGTTTACCGGCTGTAAAACCAAAAACCCCGTTATAGCAGGCGGAGACCCTAAAGATAATAGTAAAGACAAACTAACCGAAAAGCAACGCCTCGACTCAGACTTTTTATTTTACAACGCTACAAAAGAGGGTATGCTTGGCAACTACGACGAGGCTGCCAGGCTTTACAACCAGTGCATACAAATAAACCCTTACAACGCTGCCGCTTATTACGAGCTGGCCCGCATTGCATTTGAAGGAAAAGACTACGATAACGCTATTTTACTGGGCCGCGCAGCCATATCTTTAGACAAAAAAAACATTTGGTACAAACTACTGTATGCCCAATCATTGCAAGGGAAAGGCAAGTTTGACGAAGCCGTAAAAGTATACGAGCTGATTGTAAAAGAAAACCCCAACTCATTAGAATACACCTTTGAACTGGCCGATGGGTACTTAAAAGCCAACCGTCCCGAAGATGCCATTAAAACGTTAGATAAGATTGAGAATATGATGGGCCTATCGCCCGACATATCGCAAGAAAAAATGCGCCTGTACCTGCATTTGGGCAATATTGATAAAGCCGCTAACGAGATTCAGAAGCTTATCAACCTAAACCCTGCCGATGCCAGCAACTACATAATTCTGGCCGATATGTACCTTGCCAACCGCATGAACGACAAGGCTTTTGAGGTATACCAAAAAGCTTTAGCTGCAGACCCAACCAACGGGCCGGTACACTACTCGCTATCGCAATACTATAGGGAAAAAGGAGATAAGGAAAAATCGTACGACGAGTTGAAACTGGCGTTTGCCAGCCCCGATATTGATATTGATACCAAAATACAGGTATTGCTTAGTTATTTTGATTTGAGCGACAAAAGCCCTGCTTTGAAAACACAGGCTTATGAGTTGTGCAAACTGATGATAGATGCGCACCCGCAAGAGCCTAAGGCATACTCTATGTATGGCGACTTTTTGTTCCGCGACAAGAAATACATTGAGGCCCGCGATAATTTTAAAAAGGTGCTGGATTTTGACAACTCTAAATACATTGTTTGGAGCCAGTTGATTATGTCAGAATCTGAATTGGGCAACCACGAAGCTGTTTATGAATATGCAAGTAAAGCGTTGGAACTATTCCCTACCCAGCCCGATTTGTACTACTACAAAGGCTCATCGGCACTGCGCCTGAAAAAATACCAGGACGCAATTGATGTGTTGAGCGATGGCAGCGGCCTTGTATACAACAACCCGCAGCTTGAGTTGCAGTTTAACGCCTTATTGGGCGATGCCTACAACTCTGTAAAAAACTACGATAAATCGGAAGCATACTACACCAAAGCGCTGGATATAGAGCCGCAAAACACCTATGTGCTAAACAACTACAGCTACTACCTGAGTGTACGCAAGGTGAAGCTTGATAAGGCCCGCGATATGGCTAAATTAGCTAATACCATAGAGCCCAACAACGCCACATACGAAGACACCTACGGTTGGATATTTTATATAATGGGCGACTATGCCAATGCTAAAACCTGGATTGAAAAATCCCTTAGCCATGGCGGTGATGAAGACGGTACAGTATTGGAACATTACGGTGACGTAATGTATAAGCTGGGCGACACAGCCAAAGCACTTGAATATTGGAAGAAAGCCAAGGAGAAAACAGGTGCTACCGATTTAATTGACAGGAAAATAACCGAGAAAAAGCTAATTGAGTAAACATTCTATCAACCAATAGGCTTCAATTAAAAAGCATACACGTTTGAAAAATACAGCATTACTACTTTTTGTATCAATAATGGTGTTGGCGTTTGCCTGTAAAACCAAGCAAAAAACAGTTACTACTAGTCCACCCGCTGATACAACAGCTACCGCTGAGGTTAACAAAGACCTGGTAGAGGATAAGCCCGCCGACTCGCTGCTAAAGGTTATTCGTCAAAAAGAACTTACGTTTAAAACCCTTACCGCCAAGGTTGATGTTGATGCCGATTTGGATAAAGACAACGCATCATTCAGCTGCAACCTGCGCATGGTAAAAGACAGCGCCATTTGGATTTCAATATCGCCGGTGCTGGGCATTGAGGCTATACGCATATTGATAACTTCCGATAGTGTTAAGTTTATAAACCGCCTTAAAAACACTTATTTTAAAGGCGATTATAAGGTTGTAAACCAGATGCTGCAACTGGATGCCGACTTTAAAATGGTACAATCTATACTGCTGGGCAAAACGTATTTGTTTTATGTAGAGAAGAACTACCTGACATCGATAGACGATAAGCATTACTTAATAAGCACCCTGCCAAAACGCAAGCTTAAAAAGGCTGTTGCAGAGGAAGAAAACCCATGGCTGCTGGTGCATGCCAACTGGATAGACCCTGCCAATTTTATGGTGAATAAGTTGTTTATTAAAGACTTTAAGGCCAACCGCAAACTGGAGGTTAATTACAGTAATTTTATTACGGTTGACGGGCAGCCAATTGCCAAAGATGTTGATATAGACATTAAGGCCGAGAAACCCGCCAAAATAAAACTCGTATACAACAAGGTAACCCTTAATAAGAGTGTCAACTTACCGTTTACCATACCCGATAACTTTAAGCCTGTTGACGAGCAGGGCGGCAACAATTAATGCCCTATTGCTGGTAGTGTTTTTGCTGCTATCGGCCACGTGTATAGCGCAACCCAACAAAAAAGACCTGGAAAGTAAAAAGAAGAAGCTGCAGGATGATATAAACTACACCAGCAAGCTGCTTAAAGAAACCAAAACCAGCAAAAACAATAGCCTGAAAGAACTGGCTATATTGAATAACCAGATTGGGAAGCGCCAAAATTTAATCAATACCCTTAAAGACGAAGTTACGCAACTTGACAGCCGCATTGAGGCAAACCAACAGAGTTACGACTCGTTATCTACATCTCTTACCGGCCTTAAAAAGGAGTTTGCCCGTGTAGTTAACTTTACTTACAAATACCGCCACAATACCAG
>JAIXUZ010000198.1 GCA_027483285.1 Bacteroidota bacterium | reverse complement strand
GGGTTACCGCCCATCTCATCAATTGTTATAGCCGATGGATAAGGGTTAGATACTAAGTTCCAACCGTTGTTACCCGCAGGAGTAAATACTGATGTATGGGTGTTAGTTGCTGATGATGTAATTGTGCCTGTATTGGCAGTTCCTCTATAGGTAATCTTAGTGTTACCGCCTTGTTTAATACCATAACCACGGCCTACTGTTAAGTTGCCCGTTGTTTGATACCACCAGCCACGCTGACGGCAAGCAGGGCTGCCGTATGGGCCGTTCTCCTGGAAGTACATCAAATTACCGTATGGCGAGTTTGGAGCTAAGTTTGACGGTGAACAGGTTGGTAATGGTATTGTTTGTCCCGGAACACCAGTTACAGTAAAGCCTTGCATGGCCGATATTGCCATTACGCCTGCGCCTGTATTTACCGGCTGGCCAATGTAACGGAAACCGTTAGGGCTTGGTGGTATAAAACGCTCTACCGATACTAAACCACTTAAGCTGCCAGTAAACCCGCTGCTAAAGTCGTTGATGTATGATGTACCGGTAGTTGTTGAGATGGTTTTAAGGTTACCGTTGGTTGTTAACACACCAGCTCTTAGTTCTAAAGCGGTTGTTACGTTAACCACGTTGCCGCCGCTGGCTATAGTCAGGCCGTTACTGTTATTTGCCTGAAGGGTGCCGAATGTACCACCACCAGTGATGGTTTGTGTACCTGCAGTGCCAGAGAAGATAGTTTTACCTGCTCCTGATACTATCGTAGAAGTTGTACCTGTCCAGTTACCTTTTACATCAAGGGTCTTACCTGCTCCAATGGTTACCGCAGCACCTGATGAAATGCTGATGTCTTTAATGTTTCCATCTGCACCTGTGGTTAAGGCAGGGTCGTTGGTTACGTTAGGCACAATAACATCGTCTAACGCAGTTGGTATGGTATTAGGTGTCCAGTTATTAGCATCGTTCCAATCGGTACTTACCGAACCGTTCCATGTAAGAGGGCCAGATACGATTGGCAGGGTGGTATAGGCAATTGTGTTAGATACGGGAGCAACACCACATAGGTTTGTAGCATAAATACGGTAGTAGTATGTTGTGTTCGGATTTAATTGAAGTACCGTATAGCTGGTAACATTACCTACGTAAGCATAAAAGACTCCAGAAGAAGAAAAATCGCTTACATCTGATACTTCTAATATATACGAAATATTATTGGCTACAGCACCCCAGTTTGCGTTAATGCTGTAATAGGTAGCACCTGTGCCGGCTGTAGCAACAACTGTTGCAGGCAGCGCATCAACCGTTACCGCAAAGTTGGCCGATATTGTTCCGTTACCACAGCTATTAGTACCACGCACTGTTATGTTACCAGATGTTGCGGTGTTGCTGTAGCTAACGGTTATGCTGTTAGTATTAAAGCCTGCTGTAATAATAGCGCCGCTTGGCAATATCCAGTCATAGCCTGTAGCATTAGTAATAGTAGGTACAGTATAGATAACACCGGTTATTCCCTGACAAACTGCAGCTGCACCTGTTATATTACCTGCTGCACCTGGCAGCGAATTAACTGTTACGGCAACTGCATCAATATCAACACAGCCACCTACAGTAGTAGTCTTCTTGATATAGTAGATACCAGAAACCGCTATTGCCGATGGATTAGAAAGCGCATTAGTGCCGTTGGTAGCATCGGTCAATGTTGGAAAATAGCTAAGCGTGCCAGTTGTGCCATTTGCATCAACAACAACACCTGTTGTTATATTAACAGTACCCGGCGCACATACGCCGGCTGGGACGGTAATTTGCAAATCAGGTATTGGGTTTATTGTTATAGCTATTGTACGTGCTGTGCTGGTGCCACAACCATTGGTTGCGGTAACACTTAATGTGCCCGATGTTGCGTTATTTGCAAAATCAACTGTTACACTATTACCTGTTCCGTTTATAGTAGCATTTAAGCCACTATAGCTCCAGTTATAAGTAACTGTTGGGTCGTTTGTTAGAGCATAGGTAATACTTGTAGTAGCCGCACATAACGATGATGAGCTTGTTGTGAAAGCAGCCGGTTGGCTTGGTAATGGGTTAACCGTCACCGCCCTATCGGTAAAGAAAGGTCCTCCGCAGGTACCTGTTGAAGTTGCCCTAACGGTGAAGTTTGCAGTACCTGCTGAGCTTAGCACACCGGTAGTAGCATTGATAGTAGCACCTGTGCCTCCAACAATAGAATAAGTAACTGTACCTACAGTAGTTGTAGCTGTATACGTATCAGTGCCATTTGCACAGATGGTAGTTGCACCCGCAGTAAATGTTGGAGCTACCGTTATTGGTGGAATTGTAACCGAAATAAAGTTAGAGGCATTGCTTATGCATGTTGAAGAATTATAGCCCTTAACCCTGTAATAATAGGTTTGCCCGGGCAATAAATTAGTATTGACATTATAAGAAGTAGCCCCGCCACCTATATACAAACTATCATATCCATTTACCAGATTGGTAAATAGTGTATCTGTTGCTACAAATAGAAGATAGCCTGCAGCTCCAACATTACTCCACGATGCAGTGAATGAAGAGCAGCCCGGTGTAGTAGTATTAGCAACAGGTGCAAGAGGAGCGCAACTAGGCGTAGCAAAATAGAATGTGCCAGCTAAGTTAGCTACTGTCATAGCACTTTTATTACCCTCAGGTGCAGCTAATGTATTGGTACCCACGCCCGATGTGCCTGCAGCTATGCCGCTAACACCCGATATACGGGCATCGGTTACGTTGGTAACTGCATACCCATCACCCCTTATTTTTAATATGCCAGTGCCACCGGTGCCGTAAGTAAGACCATTGCCTGTAGCAACCACCCAATTAGAGTTGCTTCGCTTGGCTATGCTTACTCCATTGTCAGTATAGGGTGTAATGGCTGTTTGGCCTGCCACATCGTTATAGGTTACCGACATGGTACCACCGGTTGTAACAGTAGCAGTTTGGCCATATTGCAATAGGCGAGACTCGCCATTGGCACTTACAAATGGGAATGCACCCCTAGCCACAGCGTCGCCTGTAAGCGGTGATATAGCAGAAGTACTTACCCAACGCCTAAAAGTACCACCGGTAAAACCACCTGTAGTATAGTTAAGATTACCGGGACTAGCAACCGATATACCTAAGGTAAAAGTATTGTTACCAATGTTCAGTTTACCTGAAAGGTTAAAGTTATTCGAAGCCGAAGCTGTATTTGTATATAAACCAGGTATAACGCTGGTTAAAGTGTTAGCATTAGCAAAAATTACTCCATTGGCATTTATATTATTTATTATTAACCAGTTAAAATTAGCGGTAGATGAACCAATAGTGGCATTATTTACAAAATAACCATTGCCGCTTATAGTTTGTACATTAGTTGAAGGCGATACTACACCTGATTGGTAGTTGGTAAGATAAACTATACCTGTAGCTAGTAAACGGCCATTATTTGCTATAGTGCTTGTGCCATCGCCATTCACAGTTATATTGCCATTTACTGCTAATGTGGCATTTGAATTATCAAATTGTCCACCAGTATTTATTGTAAGGTTACCTGAAACACCTGTACCTGTTGAATTTGTCACAACGCGATTGACGTTGTAAGGTCCGTTTACAACTAAATCTCCGAAAATAAAACGAGTACTGCCTAACTGTGTAGTATGTCGAAATGCTGCAGACGTATTTCCTCCCGGAGTGGATGATACTCCATCGCCAAATCTAAAGGTATGACCGATAGCATTAACAGGTGCGAGAGTTGAATTAAAATAAAATGCCTCCCCAGTTGTAGCTGCATGAGGGTCTATAATAGTTAAGGTGCCGCCACTTAATGCTATAGCGCCGCTGGCATGCTGAGTTGTGATGGTGCCAACGGCAAAAATATTAGTACCTGCAGGCACTGAAGTAGTTATCGTACCTGAGTTACCATCAATATTAATATTACCTCCGCTTTGGTTAAAGTTAGAGCCGTCAGATACTAATAAATTACCATTAATATTAAGCGTTCCACCACTTACATTTAAACTACCCCCACTTTGGTTTGTAAACGGATTGTCATTATCTGTTGTACCTAAGTTTATGGTTCCTATGCCGCTAATATTTACATTGCCACTATTATTAATCCAGTTTGTTACAGTTAGTGTATTAGCTGAAGACTGTATAGCACCGCCTATGTTTACATTAAGTGTTCGGGCATTTACGGCTGCATCAATAGTAACAATGTGTGTATTATTTATTTGCACATCGCTTAAAGCCGAGGGAACACAGTTACAATCCCAGGTAGTAGGATTTGTCCAATTGCCTGTGGCAATTGATTGTACTAAAGTGTAAGAGGGAATAGAAAAGTAAAAGGTCCCGGCTAAGTTAGCCACTGTCATAGCGGTTTTGTTCCCCTCTGGAGCAGTTAAAGTGTTAGTGCCCGTAACCGATGTACCCGTAGCTATGCCATTAACTGCCGATATACGCACATCGGTAAACTCAGCTGCTGCATAGCCATCCCCGCGTATTTTTAGTGAGCCCGTACCAGTTCCATAAGCAAGGCCGTTGCCGGTTGTAACTACCCAGTTTGAGTTACTGCGTTTAGCTATACTCACTCCATTGTCGGTATAAGGTGTAATATCCGTTTGACCTGCGACATCATTATAGGTTACAGAAACAGTTCCTCCTGAAGTTACCGTGGCTGTTTGACCATATTGCAGCATGCGTGACTCTCCAATTGAACTAATAAATGGGAATGCCCCTCTTGCCACAGCGCCGCCTGTAAGCGGTGATATAGCAGAAGTGTTTACCCAACGCTTAAATGTTCCGCCAGTAAAACCACCAGCGGTATAAGAGAGTGTTCCAGGGCTGGCAGTCGAAGTACCTAAGGTAAAGGAATTAGCTCCTATATTTATTTTGCCGGCTGTTAGGGTAAATAGAGTTGAAACAGTACCTGCATTGGAATATAAACCAGGCACAACACTGGTTAAGCTATTAGCATTGGCAAATGTTACCCCTGCAGCATTTGTATTATTGATTGTCAAAGACCTAAAATTAGCTGTAGAAGACGCTAGGGTTACATTATTTACAAAATACCCGCCCCCACTTATAATTTGAGCATTTGTAGAAGGAGTATTTACGCCTGATGAATAGTTAGCTAAGAACAGTGTGCCGGTTGTTACAAGCCTTCCATTATTCGCTAAGGTACTGCTACCATCGCCATTAACAGTAATATTTCCATTTACATACATAGAAGCAGTTAAATTATACTGACCACCTGTATTAACAGTAAAATCCTCTAAAACACCATAATCTCCTAGTGCTGTAACTACCCTGTTGGCATTATAGGGGCCGTTTATAATAAGGTTGCCAAATGCAAGCTTACTCGTACCTACAGCGGTACTATATTGAAATGCGGTAGTGGCATTGCCACCTGAGGTAGCTGATACACCGTCGCCAAACCTAAAGGTATGGCCTATTGTATTTATGTGCCCGGCTGATGATCTAAAATAAAAAGCAATGCCGGTTGCGGCGGCATGTGGGTCTATAATGGTTAAGGTGCCTCCACTTAATGCTATAGTGCCGCTGGCATGCTGAGTTGTGAAGGTTCCTACGGCAAAAAGATTGGTACCCGCAGGCACTGAAGTAGTTTCTACACCTGAGTTACCATCAATATTAATGTTACCCCCACTTTGGCTAAAGCTAGAGCCGTCAGATACTAATAAATTGCCATTGATATTTAATGTACCGCCCGATACGTATAAGCTTCCGCCACTTTGGTTAGTAAACTGATTATCATTGTCGGTTGTCCCTAATGTTACTGTACCAGTGCCATTAATATTTAATGTTCCCGCGTTATTTATTGCAGCAAATATTGTTAGTAAGTTAGCCGATGATTGTAATATACCTCCCGCTTTAATTGACAATATTCTTGCATTGGCTGTTGCATCAATGGTAACCGTATGGGTATTATTTACTATTACACTATCACCGCCTGTTGGCACGCAGTTACAATTCCAAGTACTTGGGCTGTTCCAGTTACCTGTAGCAACCGATTGTATTAAATTATAACCTGGGGTAGCAAAATAAAATGTGCCGGATAGGTTAGCCACAGTCATAGCGGTTTTGTTCCCCTCTGGAGCAGTTAAAGTGTTAGTGCCCGCAACTGATGTGCCTGTAGCTATGCCATTAACTGCCGATATACGCACATCGGTAAAATCAGCTGCTGCATAGCCATCCCCGCGTATTTTTAGGGAGCCCGTACCAGTTCCATAAGCAAGTCCATTGCCTGTAGCAACTACCCAGTTTGAGTTGCTGCGCTTGCTAATGCTAACGCCGTTATCAGTATAGGGTGTTATAGTTGTTTGGCCCGCAACATCATTATAGGTAACCGATACTGTTCCGCCTGACGTTATAATATCCGTTTGTCCATACTGTAGCCAGCGTGATTCACCCACTGAACTAATAAAAGGGAATGTGCCGGCAGCAATAGCCCCGCCGGTGGTAGGGGTAATGGCAGCTGTACCCACCCAACGCTTAAAAGTACCACCTGTAAAACCACCTGTTGTATAATTAAGAATGCCAGGACTAGCAACTGATATGCCCAAAGTAAAGGTGTTAGTGCCTATATTTATTTTGCCAGATATTAGACCAAATGAGTTTGAAACTGTTGCTGTATTGGTGCATAAGCTTGGTACTACAGTTGTTAAGCTATTGGCGCTGGCAAAGGTCACTCCTGCTGCACTAGTGTTCCAAATAGTAAGGTTGCCAAAATTAGTTGTGGATGCTGCAGGATTAAAAGAGTTTATAAAATAACCATTACCACTTATGGTTTGTGCATTAGTTGAAGGACTGGTAGGGCCATTTTGTAGAACTAATGAACCAGGTATAATTAGCGCTCCATTATTAGCTATTACGCTTGAGCCATCACCATTTACTGTAATGTTTCCGTTTGCAAACAAAACACCTGGGTTATATTGCCCACCCTGATTTATTATAAGATCTCCCAGTATAATATCCGCTGAGCCACCGCATCTTCTTAAGTTATTATATGGCCCATTAATTATAAGATTTCCAAATGAAAAAAAGGTAATATTATTAAAACCTGCATAATGATCAAAAGATTGATTATTCCCGCCGGAAGTTACAGATATCCCATCACCAAACCTTAATGTATGGCCTGTAGCATTAACACTTCCAACCGTTGAATAATAAAAAAAAGCCATTCCTGTTGTGCCAGCATGCGGGTCTATAATAGTTAACGTACCTCCGGTAAATTGTGTGTTACCAGAATTGTAGGGTGTTGCATTTGTGCCAATGCTGAAAATATCAGTACCTGCAGGTACCGAGGTAGCAACCGTTCCTGAGTTGCCATCAATATTAATATTACCCCCACTTTGATTAAAGTTAGAACCTGTTGTTATGAGTAAGTTGCCATTGATATTTAATATTCCGCCTGATACATTTAAG
>JAIXUZ010000301.1 GCA_027483285.1 Bacteroidota bacterium | reverse complement strand
TTTGTTAACTCACTCAATACATAACCAGTAGCACTGATACCTGATGTAGCACCGTTTTTAACAGTGAAGGTATTGCCATTTAAGTCTAACACACCGTTTACGGTTAACACACCTGCACTGCGGGTTGCAGCATTAGAAAGCAACTGCACTGTTGGCCTGTTAGTACCAAACACTGTCAGGTTGTTAAAGTCTACAGCGCTGTTGTTTACTTTAAACACCTCGCCGGTTTGGGTATTGCTATTGCCAAACTGGAAAGTACCACCCGTAATGGTTTTAGTACCACCGGCTGCAATTTCCACATCGTTACCGCTACCTACATTAGCGCGCTCAAAGTACATAATACCGCTGCTAATGTTCATGTTGCTTGCCGCATCTAAGTTTAACACAGCATTATTATAAGTGCCACCCAGGGTGTTTAAGGTTAAAGCACCTCCTGTTTGGTTTACCGTACCCGAAGTTGAGTTTAGGTATTGGCCTACCGATACCAAAGCACCACCTAACGATAAGGTTGAGCTTGCATTGGTATAGCTGCCGCCAATAGCTACCGTAGCGCTGTTAGCATTTACAGTTGAACCTGTAGAGCTATAGTCGCCGGTTACAGCGATGGTAGAACCACCATAGGTTACCGTTGAACTTGAAGCATTGGTCCAGTTGCCACCTACAGAAATAGAACCGCCGGTGTTGCTAACTGTAGAGCCAGTATTACTTACATCGCCCGATACGGTGCTAACACCGCCGCTTACTGAATAATTAGCACCAGAGCCGTTAGTTAGGCTGCCTAAGTCGGCATTGGCACCGCTTAGTACCCTAAACAGGCCATTGTTATTCATGGCTAAGGCGCTGGCAAACAGGTTGCCGCCAATTTCAACACCTGCAGTAGGGGCTATAGTAGTAGCGTTAGATAAGATTAAATCGCCACTGCTTAAACTAACCAAACCATTAATTGGCTGTAAGCTACCATGTACAGTAGTGTTTACCTGAATGTTTAACATACTGCTAATGCTGGTGCCTTTGTCAGCTTTTAGGTTGTAAAATTCTTGCGGGTCGGCAAAACCAGTAATAGTGGTTGAACTGTTACCTTTAAAGGTTACAGTACTTGTATTATAATTGAATGTACCACTATTGTTCCAAACACCATAAACATCCAGGTTGTTTGTACCTGAAATTGATAATATACCACCTGAATTGATATTGATTGAATTACATACTGCACCAGAGGCATTAATAACCGCATCAAAATTAGTAGTTGCAATACTTGGTATTACAATGTTTGTAGATGAAGTAGGAATACCTCCACCCAAACACCAGTTACCATTGTCAAACCAATCGGTGCTTACAGCTCCTACCCAATAACCGTTAGAAACAACATAGATATCTACATCATTAAAGTTATTCATATCAAGAGCTGTGCAAGGGGTGCGGCTGGCAATAACCTTAAAGCTCTTATCGCTGGTCATAGCACCTGTGCTAAAGTTTAATGTAGCGCCTGTGCCAATTTGAGTAGCTCCTACGTTAACACCATCTGTTGTATTATATAACTGGTATGTTGTGCCACTTTCAGAGTTTACAAGCTGAATAGTGCCCGATGTACCCGAACATACTGTAGTAGACCCAGCATAAACAAAACGCTGTTGTGGTCCTGATTGAACTGTTACAGTAGCTGTGCTGCTTGGGGTTGAAGAACAGCCCGGACTATTATCAGTATAGGTTGCTCCGGTTACTGCATATACAGCATTGGCCGAAAGGGTGCCCGTAGCAACATCAGCAAAACCACCTGAAGTGATATTTACAGATGCCGGAGAACCGTTTAATGTATAATTGATAGTAGTACCGTTGATGCCTGTAAAACGTACAGTAGACGATGCTGACTCGCAAATTGGGTTTGTACCGGTAACAGTAATTGCAGCAGTAGGCGTTGACCTTACTGTTACTGCCCTGTCGGTAAAGAATGGCCCACTGCAAGTACCAGTAGCGGTAGCACGAACAGTAAAGTTAGCAGTACCTGCCGATGTTAAAGCACCGGTAGTTGCGTTAATTGAAGCGCCAGAGCCACCTACTACAGAGTAAGTTACTGTTCCTGCAATTGTAGTTGCAGTATAGGTATCGGTAGCGTTAGCACACAGTATAGTTGAACCTGCTGTAAATGTTGGAGCTACAGTTGTTGGGGTAATAGTTACAGCCCTATCAGTAAATAACGCCCCGCACGAACCGGTTGTTGCCGTTGCACGTACAGTAAAGTTAGTAGTACCTGCCGATGTTAACGCACCTGTGGTAGAATTAATGGCTGCGCCGCTACCACCTATAATAGAGTAAGTAACTGTGCCGCCGGTTGTAGTGGCTGTATAAGTTGCCGTAGCACCTGTACATATGGCTGTTGGGCCTGCTGTAAAAGTTGGGGCAACAGGGTTAGGATTAACTGTTACAGCCCTGTCGGTAAATGAAGAACCACATGATGTTGTAGTAACTGTTGCGCGCACCGTAAAGTTAGCTGTACCTGCCGATGATAATACACCGGTAGTAGAATTAATAGATGCACCTGTGCCGCCTATTATTGAATAGGTTACAGTGCCGCTTATTGAAGTTGCTGTATACGTATCGGTACCATTAGCACACAAACTTGTTGCACCTGCACTAAATGTAGGGGCTACAGGACTTGGGTTTACCGTTACGTTAACAGATACTGGTAATGACGTACAACTTGAACCACCCTCTGTTACAGTTAGCGTATAGGTTGCACTGCTGGTAGAGTTGGTAATGTTTATATTTTGTGTTGTACCACCTGTTGACCATGAGTAGGTAAACGTATTATTACCACCCGGAGTGTTTTGTGAAGCACCGCCATTAAGTACCAGGTTACCGGTATTGCCACAGAATGTAGCCGGGTTGGTAGATGGAACCGCAATAGCAGTTGGCCTCTTTTTAAGATTTATAGCTAATACAGGCGATGAAGCACTTGTACCGCAAGTATTGCTTGCAACAACAGATATGTTTGCTGTAGCGCTGTATGCTGCCCAGTTAACTGTAGGGCTATTAGTTGTGCCGTCTGTAGCTATAGTGCCGCCATTAATTGTCCATGTATAAGCTGTGGCGTTGGTAGACGAAGTAGTATAACCAATACCTGTGCTCAACTCGCACAATGTGCTTGTACCAACCGGAATGGTAGGTGTAGTTGGGGCATTAACAACAGTTACAGTTTGATACAATGGTGCAGACCAGCCGCAGCAAGATACTTTAACCCTTAGCCTTACCTGATATGTACCAGGGGCAGAGAAGGTGTGTGTTGTTGTTATCGCATTGCTAACGCCACTGCTTGGGGTAGAAGGTGTTGTGCCCGATATAATAGCCCACTCGTAAGTAACAGGGTCGCCCGTAGGGTTGCTACCATCGTTAGTTACAGTAAGGGTAACAGGGGTATTTGCACAAGGGCCTGTGTTTGAAACAGTAAATGTTGGCAAAGTCCTGTCAAAACGTACGTTTACATAATTCCTGTAAGTACCTCCGCTTGCCGTAACCAAATTTTGTGGGTTTGGCGAGCCGGGTATAGATGCATAGGTAATCAATGCAGTATTAGAGCTAATGCTTGTTGAAGCAGTAGTGCTGTTTAAATCGTTTATAATAGTAGCACCGGCAGGTAATGTCCAGTTGCCACCACCATTTTTAGTAATGGTAATAACAGAGTTTGTACAGCCCTGGTCCTGGTCTACAGTTACAGGGTCGGCTGCTGTTGGTAATGCACTGCCATTGGTAGTTGCAGCAGTACCACTGCCAAGTTTAAT
>JAIXUZ010000266.1 GCA_027483285.1 Bacteroidota bacterium | reverse complement strand
TAAAGCCTTACCAGGAGAAATACAAAAAGTTTATTAAAGAGGGTCCAAAAGACTCTGCCGAGGTATACCGCAAAAAGCTATCGCAAATAGATAAAGAGGTAAAAGAATACAAGATGCGCATAATGGCTACAGAGCCTAAAAGCTTTTTGGCTACCATATTCAATGCATCGTGGGAGCCTGAAGTACCCGAAAACCCCAACCCAAAAGACTCAACATTTGCCTACCGCTACTACAAAGCCCATTTTTGGGAGAAGTTTCCCTTTGCTGATAAGCGCGTGATACGCACCCCGGTGCTGCAAAGCAAAATACGCCAGTACCTTGATAAGCTTACGCCCCAAACGCCCGACTCTATTAATGTATCAGTGAGTGTAGTAGGCGATAAATCGGAGGCTAATAAAGATGTGTTTCATTTTGTGGTTAATTACATGACCAACTACTACGAAACATCAAAAACAATGGGCTTCGACGCGGTGTTTGTGCACCTGGCCAAGCGCTATTACCTAACAGGTAAAGCCGATTGGATAGACTCTACCCAACGCGCTAATATTAAAGAACGTGTAATAATATGGGAGCCGATACTTATTGGCAAACCGGCATTGGAACTTACTCTGCCTGATACCACAGGCAAAGACATTAAGCTATCTACCGTTAAGGGCGATTTTACCATCTTATTCTTTTGGGACCCTACCTGCGGCCATTGTAAAAAAGAAGCGCCTAAACTGGTCGACCTATACAAACGTGCAAAATCGCTGGGTGTTGAGGTATATGGTATAGCATCGGGCGGAACGAAGGATGAGTGGAAAAAGGAGATACGCACCTTTGGCATGAACTGGATAAACGTATACGACGAGCTCGGCTACCGTAAGTTTTATGATGTGCAAACCACGCCTATGATTTACCTGCTGGATAAAGGCAAAATTATCCGTGCCAAAAAGCTGGATAGCCCGCAGTTGAACGACTTTTTAGTAAAGCAATATAAGCTTAAGATACCACCATCTACCCTGCCAAAAACCAAGGATGATGATGAGCATGAGGGGCACTAAAAGTGGCGTGTGGATAGGTGCAAAGTGGCAAAGTTAATTGCATACGATTGTTTAGAGATATAGTCCAAAAATTAGCTAATTGGTAAATTCCGGTTAGCTAATTTTTTTGGAATGAACTACCGGCCAATTTTAGAAAAGCCTTGCTGGCGCTCTATATAGTTTGGATTGTTTACAATTACAGCG
This sequence comes from Bacteroidota bacterium, assembly GCA_027483285.1. Classification (GTDB taxonomy): domain Bacteria; phylum Bacteroidota; class Bacteroidia; order CAMBQF01; family CAMBQF01; genus CAMBQF01. Next base: position 5,052 of record JAIXUZ010000266.1, on the reverse strand, counting down.
AAGAATTTATCAAACTCAACCTCGCTTAGGCGGCGGGCGGTAGCATGTTGTACCATGTAAAACACCTGGCCGTTGCGTATTTTTTTGCGGAAATAATAGGTGCGGCCCGTGCTGAAATCTTTATAATCCTTCATGCAGCAAGCCTTAGGCAAGTGCGGAAAAGCCAGGCATAGCAATCCACCAATAAGCGGTGTTAACGCTATGCATAGCAGCAGCGAAAGAGGAAAACCTATTTTACGTTCGTACCCTACCGCCACAGCGGTAATGATAGAAACCATAAGGTATATGGGGATAAGGAATTCCATTGGCTAAATATATAAACGCACGAGCCAATAAAAAAGTTTAATTTTAAAAATGAGCTTAGGCGGCTAAGTAATAATATTTCTTTTCATTAGTTACAAAGAACACAGCGATTTTTTGAGCAGATATTAGTGGTGAACTTTGTTAGGCAGAGGAAAGATTATTTGTTAAACTTCTATTTGGAGGTTGTTATTTCCTATATCTTATATATCAAAATGTTTTTTCAGTCTCGACACAAGTTGCCGTTTTCTAAACTCAAAAAAATCGTCAAAGTTTTTAAGTTCTAGTAGTCTATTGTTAGATGGCAATACGTTGTCTTGCTTAAACTCTTTTCTTTCTTTGGGTGTTTTGCCGTTTAAATATTCAATTATTGTTTTTGAACGCTTATTATTGTTGTCTTTGTTCCCAAGAAGTTGAAGATTTGGTAACATATTACATTTGTCGCTTTTCCAGTATTCAATAGTTTCTTCATCTAAAATGCCATTATTTCGAAGATTGGCGTTATTGAATTTGCTTTTAGGATGAATATGATCAACTTCATATCTTCTTACTTTAAAGTCAACTGTAGGATAAATTAACGAAAGTAGAAAATAGTCGTGATGGCTTCCATAAACTGTTGTTTCGACTAAATATTCTAAGTCAGTCAATGTTAACTTGAAAGTCTTGCTCCCCGGTAGTTTTACTTCCGTTAATTCTTGGTAGTTAAACAACTTATCTTTAGTTAATTGTTTTTTTATTTCTGTTCTGATTTTTTCTAATACTTGCTCTCCTTGCCCACCATATATAGCATTTACTTGAGCAACAACATAGTATTGTTGAAGAGCCTTTCTTGCTTTTTTTGTTTTAATATCACCACCTTTTTTTATGTAATATGCAATAGGTATTAATGAATTATCTGATAGATTTGGATGATTGATATATCCAATTTCAGGCAATAATTCACAAAGTTTAATCAAGCTGGATTTAATTTCATTCCAATTTTTTTTTATCAAACTAATGTTCTTGGTTGTAAAAGATTCAAGTTTGTATTTAATAGGCAAATCAGATAATACCAAACAACACCTCATTACAAAGTCTTGTGAAATACTTACATCACTCTCTCTCATAGATTCAATAAGTTCTTTTATTTCATCCCTTCCATCATTCCATTGAGCAACTAATATTGAAAATAAAAGGTCTGATTTTTTCAAAGACATTCCGCCACTATTAACCCGTGTGAAAATATCCACAACCTCGTCTAAGTTTTGGTTCTCAATATCAAAATAGTATAGTCGCTTCTCATTAAGTATTTGAAATAGAGTTTTCAGTGTAGCAATAATTTTCGCTTTTTTATTTTCAAACCGCGTAATTAATGTTTTTTTATTAGTTGCTATAATTTCAGGTGTTATTTCAGAAATATAGGTTTCAGCTTGTTCAGCATTTTTCCAAATAAGAATTTTACCAACTTCAAACCATAATTTTCTATCATTCATTACTTTAGCATCTTCTTCACCTAGAAAATCGAATAGTTCTTCGTCTACTGTCTTTGCATCCAATGCCAAAAGATTGATAAACAGTTTTGAGGTTATAAAGTTAGAATCTACGTTTTGTAATCCTTTGCCACTTTTTTTATACTTATATGTGCCTGCAAGACCAATAAATAAACTACTTAATCTCTGTTGTCCATCAACGACAGCATAAACATCTTGCTCTAGAAGATTGCTTGAAATGTGTTCATTTTTAATTGCCTTGTTTTTGTTTTCGGAGAACTCTTTTATGAATTTGTATAATGGATAGTTTTGTGAAGTTTCAGGTTTTAGTTTCCAAAAAATACAATTTCCAATAGGGTAATTCCTATAAAGAGAATCGAAAAGTTTTACAATTCTTTCGTAGTTCCACACGAAATTTCTTTGAATTGGAGGTAAAAATATTTTTCCTGTTTCAATGTCAGTTACTACTTGTTTGATGCTAATTGATTCAAATTTCATTTTAGAAAATGCTGATTATTATATAAGAACGTATGTAGGTAACAGTTTAAAACAACAAGCTATCCCTTCTTTTTATACTGCTCTATTTCCAGCACTGCCTGGCAAAAGCCCGACTCCTCATCGTGCCTGTTAGAGCAAACCATAACCAACCGGTTTTGCATTTGCGGTAGCAGAAGGTTTTTAAACCATTCCACCCCTTTTTTATCCAGGTTGCTACCGGGTTCGTCCAGCAACAGCAGGGGCGTGTCAGCCAAAATAGCCATAGCCAGCTTGGCGCGTTGCTTCATTCCCGATGAATAGTATTTTAAGGCCTTATTAGCCGCTTTGGGCAACTCTATAAGCTCTATAATATCTTTACTGCCAAGGCCGTTTACAAAGGGCTTAAACTTAGCCTGAAAGGCAATGGTCTCAGCCAGTGTAAAATCATCAAACAAACTTTGGTATGGGGCGCACAGCGATACTAAACTATACACATCATCCTTATCAATCTTCTTCCCGTTAAAGGCATAATCCAATGTACCTTCTGAAGCATACGATGAACCAGCAACCATCTTTAAAAAAGTAGACTTGCCCGACCCATTGCCACCCAACACCGCCAGCGACTGCCCGCTGGATAGCTCAAGGCTTAGGCCACGAAAAATCCAATCGAAATTGTAGCTTTTGCCAACATTGTTTAGGGTAAGCTGAAGTGCCATAGGTTATTCAGAGAAATAGCCTTTCATAATACCGCGCTTAGAGTTTTTGATAAACTCCAGTATCTCGTCGCGCTCGGGGGTAACCAATACATCAGTTTCAATAACCTCTACGGCTTTGGTAACATTCAACCCCCGCACATACAGGTAGCGGTATATATCCTGAATCTGGTTAATCTTTTCGGCACTATAGCCCCTGCGGCGCAGGCCTATAGAGTTTACCCCAGCATATTGCAGCGGGTGACGCGCCCCTTTTACATACGGCGGCACGTCTTTATCAATTAAGGAGCCACCCGATATCATGGTATGCTGCCCGATGTTTACAAACTGATGCAAGGCGCTAAGGCCGCCAATAATGGCATAATCGCCAATAATAACATGGCCGCCGAGGGTAACGCCGTTGGCTAAAATGGCATTATCGCCCACAATACAATCGTGTGCAATATGCACATAGGCCATGAGCAACACATTGCTTCCTACTACGGTTTTCCAACGGTCTTTAGTGCCGCGGTTTACGGTTACAAACTCGCGTATGGTAGTATTATCGCCAATAATGGCCAGGGTTTCTTCGCCCTCAAATTTTAAGTCTTGCGGAATGGCCGATATAACAGCCCCGGGGAATATGCGGCAGTTTTTGCCAATGCGTGCCCCTTCCATAATGGTAACGTTAGAGCCTATCCACGTGCCAGCACCAATCTCCACATTGCCATGTATAACCGCAAAAGGGTCGATAATAACGCTGGGCGCTATTTTAGCGGCAGGGTTGATGTATGCCAGTGGTTGTATGCTCATTATTTACCTGTATTTTTTTCTTTAGTTACCAGCGCCATAAGGTCGGCTTCCATTACCAGCTTGTTGCCTACAAAGGCTTCGCCGTGCATTTGAACAATGCCGCGGCGTATAGGTTCTGTCAAAATCAACTTAAATACCAGCGTATCGCCGGGCACTACTTTGTCTTTAAACTTAACGCCGTCTATCTTCAAAAAGTAGGTAGAGTAGTTCTCTGGGTCGGGCACGGTGCTAAGGGCAAGTATACCGCCGGCCTGCGCCATGGCTTCTATCTGCAACACACCGGGCATTACAGGGTTACCAGGAAAATGGCCTTCAAAAAAAGGCTCATTCATGGTAACACTTTTCACCCCCACCACATGGCTTTCGCCCATCTCAATAATCTTGTCTACCAACAAAAACGGCGGACGGTGCGGCAGCGTTGCCATTATACGGTTTACATCGTACAACGGCGCTTCGTTAGGGTTATAGGCAGGTGCAGATGTTTTCTGCTTGGCCTGCTTTTTCATTTCGGCCTTTACCAGCTTGGCAAACGATACGTTTGCGGCATGGCCGGGGCGCGTAGCAATAACGTGGGCTTTAAGCCTTTTGCCCAGCAGGGCAAGGTCGCCAACAATATCAAGCAGTTTATGGCGGGCAGGCTCGTTATCAAAATGGGTGGTAACGTTGTTTATATAGCCTTTGTTTACCTCAATATTACCCATTTGCGGGAACGCCTTTTGCAGGTAGCCCATATCAGCTTCGGCCAGGGGGCGGTCGGCAATAACAAGGGCGTTGTTTACGTCGCCGCCTTTTATCAGGTTGTTCTCTATAAGGGCTTTAAGTTCGTGCAGAAAAACAAAGGTGCGGCAAGCCGAAACCTCGGTTTTAAAATCGGCAAGGTTGGTAAGGGTAGCATATTGCAGCCCCACCACTGGCGATTTGTAATCCACCATCACCGTAAGGCGGAAGCTATCAGCCGGTATGGCCATAATCTCTACACCACGCTCAGTATCAGCATACGTAATGGTTTCTTTTAGTTCGATGTATTGACGGTCGGCCGCTTGTTCGGTTAGGCCTGCTGTATGAAATGCATCAACAAAAGGCTTAGAACTGCCATCTAAAATGGGCACCTCGGGGCCGTTAATGTCAATCTGGGCATTATCAATACCTGTGCCTACAAGGGCCGCCATGCAATGCTCTATGGTAGATATAGATGCACCATCAATGGCAATGGTAGTGCTGCGTTCCAGTGCCGTTACAAAGTCAACATCGGCTTTTACTGTAGGCTTGCCTTCAATATCGGTACGGCAAAAAACAATACC
>JAIXUZ010000276.1 GCA_027483285.1 Bacteroidota bacterium | reverse complement strand
TAACCCATATAACCCAAATAGTATTGCAAACAAGGATGCAACAACAACAAAGCGCAATAATCCTTTCTCTGGCCATACCAAGGCTGTAACAACAACCCCAATGGCTAACAGGGCTATACTTTTTAATGCTTCTCTTCTAACCGGTGCCAATTATCTTGTTTGAAAATTTCTAAAAAATCAAATTTATCAAATATAAAATCAGGCCAACGTTTTTTACCTAATATTGCTTATTCAAATTGATACTGATGAGCAACTACGCTATAGCTATACACGGCGGTGCAGGCACCATTTTACGCAGCACCATGCCCCCCGAAAAAGAAATTGAATACAAAAAGGCATTAACTGATGCCATAAATGCAGGTGAACTTGTGTTAATTGATGGTGGAAGCGCGTTAGATGCTGTTGAGGCTGCCATTGTATCGTTAGAAAATAACCCATTGTTTAATGCAGGCAAAGGCGCAGTTTTTACCAATATGGGCAAGAACGAGATGGATGCATCGCTAATGGATGGAAAGGATTTACGTGCAGGGGCAGTAGCCGGTGTGCAGAATATTAAAAACCCAATTAAACTATCGCGCGCGGTAATGGACCAAAGCGAACACGTAATGCTGGCAGGTTTAGGCGCTATGGAATTTGCCGAAAAGGTGGGTGTTGAATTTGCTGATGATGAATACTTTTTTGTGCCGATGCGTTTTGAGCAATTGCAAAAAGCCAAAGAAAGCGATACGATGATTTTGGACCATACCGAAGATGATTTTGAAAATGGAGAGAAGAAATTTGGTACTGTTGGTTGTGTAGCGTTAGATGTTAACGGTAATATTGCCGCAGGTACATCAACCGGGGGTATGACAAATAAAAAATACGGACGTGTGGGTGATAGTCCGGTGATAGGGAGTGGTACGTATGCAAATAATAAAACCTGTGCAATATCGTGCACAGGGCATGGTGAGTTTTTTATCCGTGCCGTAGTGGCTTATGATGTAAGCTGCTTGATGGAATACAAAGGCTTATCGCTAAAAGAAGCCTGCGACATTGTAGTAAAAGACAAACTGGTAAAACTGGGCGGCGAAGGTGGCCTTATAGCACTTGATGCTAAAGGGAATATTGAACTGCCTTTTAACTCAGAAGGAATGTACCGTGCGAGTAAAAAACAAGGAGAGGAAATGTATATCGGGATATACGAGGCTTAGTCTTCAACAATAACCTTGCGTGGGGCAATAGTTAATTTTTTGGTGCGCAGGTCAAATTCGTCGCCAATAGCCATTACGTGTACTATCAGGTTTTCAATCGAAACAGGTTCGCCCATTTCCACATCGGTAAGGTTGGTGTGACGCATATGCGTACCATCAACCAAAATAATTAGCCCCGAGCCAATGGCTTCCATTTTGTTGCCATGGGTAATAACAAGCCCGGTATCCTCGCCCAAACCAATGCCTAAGTTAATAGGATTGCTTGCACAGGCGTACAACAAACGGCCAATACGTCCGCGTTGCACAAAGTGGGTATCAATAATTACGTTGTTTATTAAGCCCAAGCCACCAGTAATTTTCACCTCTCCTTTTAGCAAAGCTTCCTGGCTGCTACCTTGGTAAATCATATTGTTAGAGCTGGCTGCCGCACCGGCTGATGTACCCGCAATAACAATATTCTCATCCATGTATTTTTCTAATAACAAATGGTGGAACTTAGTTCCGCCAAAAATAGAAGACAGGCGAAGCTGGTCGCCGCCTGTAAAAACTACAATATCTGTATTCTTAAGACGGTCTGTAAACTCGTGGGAGTTTGCCTCATCGCGGGTTTTAATATTTAGCACCCCTATATTGGTTGCTTCCAGTTGCTCGTAAGCTTTTATATACTCCTCCCCTACCTTTTCAGGTATGTTAGATGCTGTCGTAACAATTTCAATGCGCGATTCCTTGCCGTTTTTAGACTCGTTAAGGATGCGTTTTAAGATGCCACGCTCAAAAAAGTTCATGTTATTGGCCTGGTCAAACGTGGTCTCTGTAAAGCTACCTGTATCTATAGCCCCTCCAATAATAATCAACTTGCCCTGTGGAATACTCATACCCGATTAAATTATTTTAACGCAAAGTTACCGCAAATGCTATTATAATTTATATTTGGCTTAACTCATTGTTACCATATTTTAAACACCTTGCTGTTTATACACAATTAGCTAGCACTGCATTTTAGAAACACACGCCATGAAAATTATAGATATAAAAGCCCTTAGAGGACCTAACTACTGGAGCAACTACCGTAAAAAACTTATAGTAATGAAGTTGGATTTGGAGGAGTTAGAACAACGCCCTACCAATGTTATTGACGGATTTTCTGAGCGGTTAGAAGCAATGTTCCCCAGCATGAAAACGCACCGCTGCTCTAAAAACCACGAAGGCGGCTTTTTTGAGCGTGTGAAAGAGGGCACCTGGATGGGCCACGTTATAGAACATATTGCATTAGAAATACAAACCCTTGCTGGTATGGAATGTGGCTTTGGCCGCACCCGCGGAACAGGTACCGAAGGAGTATACAACGTAGTATTCTCTTACATGGAAGAAAAAGTAGGAATATACGCAGCCAAAGCGGCTGTAGCGATTGCCGAAAGCCTTATTACCAATACCTTTTATGACCTGGAAAGCGACATTAAAACGATGCGTGAGATACGCGAGCAAACACGCTTTGGGCCAAGTACAGGATCTATTGTAGATGAGGCTATTGCACGCGATATTCCGTACATTCGTTTAAATGGAGAATCGTTGGTACAATTGGGCTATGGTGTAAACCAGGTACGCTTTAGGGCTACTATGACAGACCGCACCAGCTCTATAGCCGTAGACCTTGCCAGCAATAAAGACGAAACTAAACGTATGTTGCAGGAGGCTGCCATTCCTGTTGCCAATGGCATGTGCATATCAAAAGAAACAGAGGTTGCGGAAGTAATTACTAAAGTTGGTTTTCCTTTGGTGTTTAAACCATTGGACGGTAACCATGGCAAAGGTGCTTCTATCAATGTAAAAACAGAAGAAGCCGCTTACGAAGCTTTTCACCACGCAAAAAAATACTCGCGTAAAATTATAGTAGAGAAATTTATTACGGGGTACGACTTTAGGGTACTGGTAATTAACCATAAGTTTATTGCAGCCGCATTGCGCGAGCCTGCACACGTGGTAGGCGATGGCATATCGACCATACAACAACTGATAGACAATGAAAATTTAGACCCAAGGCGTGGCTACGGGCACGAGAATGTGCTGACAGAAATTACCATTGACAAAGAAACAATGGACCAGCTGGCTAAATTCAATTATACGCTGGACACTATATTGCCTGAGGACGAAAAGTGCTACCTGAAAGGCACTGCCAACCTTAGCACAGGGGGCACATCTACCGATGTTACCGACATGATGCACCCCGACAATATCTTTATCTGCGAACGTATATCGCGCGTTATAGGTTTAGATATTTGCGGTATTGATATTATGGGCCAAAACCTTAGCGAGCCTATGATAAAAACAGGCGCTGTGGTATTAGAAGTAAACGCCGCACCGGGCTTCCGTATGCACTTAGCCCCCGCCAAAGGCCTGCCACGTAACGTTGCTGCCCCAGTTATTGATATGCTTTACCCCACAGGCAAAAGCTGCCGCATACCAATTATTGCGGTTACGGGTACCAACGGCAAAACCACCACTACCCGCCTTATTGCACACATTGTAAAAAACAACGGGCATAGGGTTGGTTTCACAACATCAGATGGTATATATGTGCAAAACACCATGCTTACCAAAGGCGATACTACAGGCCCGGTGAGCGCTGAATTTGTACTTCGCGACCCAACGGTAGATTTTGCCGTTTTAGAAACTGCCCGAGGCGGTATTTTACGCGCCGGCTTAGGTTTTAGCAAGTGCGATGTGGCTGTGGTAACCAACATACAGGAAGACCACATGGGCCTTTCTGACATTAATACGCTTAAAGACATGGCCAATGTTAAGGCTGTAGTTGCTAAAAGCGTAAAGCGAACAGGCTATGCCGTTTTAAATGCCGATAACCAATACACAGTTGGCATTGCTAACCAGGTTGATTGCAACGTGGCTTATTTTAGCTTAGACGAGAATAACTCTGTAGTAGTTGAACATTGCAAAAAAGGCGGTATTGCCGCTATATATGAGCATGGCTTTGTAACTATTAAAAAAGGCGAGTGGAAATTCCGTGTGCAAAAGGCCAGCGCTATACCGCTTACATTTGGCGGTACGGTAAAATTTATGATTAGCAACGTGCTTGCTGCAACACTGGCTACCTACGTTTACGGTTTTAGCATTGAAGATATACGTACGTGTTTAGACACCTTTATCCCGTCGGCGGCACAAACACCGGGACGTATGAATATCTTCGACTTTAAAGAATATAAAGTGCTGATTGACTTTGCGCACAACCCCGAAGGTTTTAATGGCATTAAGGAGTTTTTGTCCACCATAGATTCGCCAATGAAGATTGGCATTATTACCGGCACCGGCGACAGGCGCGATGAGGACATCCGCAACCTGGGGCGTATATCAGCAGAGATGTTTGACCATATCATAATCCGCCAGGATAAGTTCCTTCGCGGACGTGAAGCTGATGATATTGTACGTTTGCTGGTAGAGGGTATTCAGGGCCACGACCCAAACAAGTCTTACGAATATGTACCAAAAGAAGTAGAGGCATTGAAACATGCTTTTACCCTGGCTAAGCCGGGCACTTATATAGTAGCTTTAAGCGATGTTATTACTAATGCTATTGACTTAGTACAATCGTATTTGGATAAAGAGAGAGGGTTGGAATAAAAGCAAAGCAAATGAAGCTACTAATTACTTTTTATTGGTTGGTTTTTTGCACCATCTGCTTTGCCCAAACCAACAACATACAAGGCTACTGGAAACTGGAAACCATGAGCCGCAACAACGGTAACATTATGTTTTACAACAGCGTTACCGACCAGGCCGATGGTTACCCACCTGTGTACTGGAAGTTTACTCTTGACACCATGCCTGCGTCGCCTTCTGTAGACTCAGTTATGGCCAGTATGCATATCAAGGGCGACCTATCCGTTAAAGCTACAGACCCTGTAGCTAATGATGTGGTAGAATCTCACTACTATACTATTAGTGGCGATACCCTTATCCTTACCCGCTTCTTTAACAAAGACCTTGAGCTAGCTACTATGACCAATTCGCCTAAGGCGACTTACCGCATAAATAAGCTAACCGCCACTACCTTAGAACTCCTTTTATACGACCGAATGTACGACGGCACCTTCCGCAAAATGGATGTGTATAGCCGAAGGTATATATTCAGTAAGGAGTAAGCGTTACACAAACCGCTTAGCTTCCAGCCCCATCCACTCCAACGCACTGCCGCTAAGCAATTGCTGTTGGGTAACATGGTCAAAACCTGCTTCTTTTATTAGTGTGCCGGGCACGTCTTCTCCCAGCGGGAAGGGGTAATCGCTACCCAAAGCCACACGGTTTGCCCCGGCTAATTCTACTAAATATTTCAGGGCCATTTTATCGTGTACCAGGCTGTCAAACCAAAACTTGCCCAAATAATTGCGTGGCGTAATGTTGTTATCAATAGCCACTAAGTCGGGGCGGCTATCAAAGCCATGCTCTATGCGGCCAATGGTAAAGGGGAACGATCCTCCCCCATGGGCAAATGCCACCCGCAGTTTAGGAAAATTTTCAAACACCCCGCCAAATATCATAGAGCAAATGGCCCGGCTGGTTTCGGCTGGCATACCTACCAACCAGGGCAGCCAGTATTTTTGCATCTTTTCCTGCCCCATCATATTCCATGGGTGCACAAATATGGCGGCACCCAAGCGCTCTGCCGCTTCGTAAAAAGGGAACAGGCGTTTATCATCCAGGTTAAACTCGGTCCCCTCGGGCGTATTAACATTACTGCCTATCTGCACCCCAACAAAGCCCAGTTCTTTCACACAACGCTCCAATTCAGCAATAGCCATATCGGTGTCTTGCAAAGGGATTGTGCCTAACCCTACAAAACGCATAGGGTGGCGACTAACCACTTCGGCAATATGGTCGTTCAGGTAGGCCGATACCTGCAAACAATCCTGCGGCTTGGCCCAATAGCTAAACATAACGGGTATAGTGCTTAACACCTGCACATGCACCCCGTGGTGGTTGCATTGCTGCACACGCCTATCGCCGCTCCAGCAGTTATCCTCTATCTCGCGGAAAAACTTATCGCCCTGCATCATCCTTGCGCAGCAAGGCTTGTGGTGCTCCAGGCGTATAAAACTCCCATATCCGAATTTCTTGGCCCAGTCGGGCATATTTTCAGGTATTATATGGGTATGTATATCAATTACTAAACTATCCAAAATCTTAACTTTTCACTTTTAGTTTTTAACTGGAACAGGCGGCTCCATAACAGTACCACACTTTTTGCAGGTCCTCAAATCTTCCGATGCATAAAACATTTCCATCACTTCTTTCAGTTTCACCGTAATATCATCCAGCTGAAAGTACTCTTCATAAAGCTTATCGCCACAGTTTTCACAAAACCAAAGGCAGCCGTCTGTTTCACCAGCCTGGCGCACACGCTCTATAACCAGCCCAACCGTATTAGGGCCACGTTGTGGGTTGTGCGGCACCTTTGCGGGTAACAAAAATACATCCCCCTCATTTATAGGCATGGCCACAATCTTTTCCCCATCGTGTATACGCACCGTAACGTTGCCCTCCAGCTGATAGAAAAACTCTTCGCTCTCGTTGTAATGAAAGTCTTTGCGGCTGTTAGGCCCGCCAACCACCATCACAATAAAATCGCCTGTATTTTTATACACCACTTGGTTGCCAACCGGTGGTTTAAGTAGGTGGCGGTTCTCGTCAATCCACTTTTTAAAGTTAAATGGTGCTTGCATTGCTTCTTACTTTGTTACAAAGGTAAAATTCTTTTAGTACCAACTAAAAAGCTTAGCGGATGGTAAGATTAAAGGGCATCAAGGTGCGCGTAGTGCCATCGGGGCCTTTTACTTTTATATTGTCAAAATATAGTTTAGAGCCAATATTGGCCAGCTTTATAGCTTGCTTTATATCAGGATTAAAATAGTTACCTGTATTGTCTAATTCTATACCTGAACTTGCTTTGGTTTGATTATTAAAAGTAAATGATGTTACGCTTAAACCCAGAATATATTTACTGGTACTGTCATAATGAAGTTTTAAAAAGGGCTGAACCAGTATTTCAGTTTTGGTAGCGTTTTCAGTTTTGATATTGCCAACAAGTGCCTTAACCTGCGCCTGCACACCGAAGGAATAAAAAGCAATAAGGCATACAATGGTTAGTCGCATGCCTTATTTACGGGGAATTGTTTCCCTTAGTTACTTATCGTTCTGTGAAATAATATTAAACCTCTACAGGTGTTTCTTTAGCAGCCAACCAACGCTCGGCTTCTAACGCAGCCATGCAGCCTGTGCCCGCTGCGGTAACAGCTTGTCGGTATACATGGTCTTGCACATCGCCACAGGCAAATATACCCGGTAGGTTGGTTTGGGTAGTACCCGGTTTGGTTTTGATATAGCCATTTTCGTCCATATCAATAAAACCCTTAAATATGCCTGAGTTTGGCGTGTGGCCAATGGCTACAAAGAAACCTGTAATATCCAGCGTACGCTCTTCGCCTGTTTTAAGGTTACGCACCAAGGCATGCTCAACGGCCTTTTCGCCTTGAATTTCTACTGTTTCGGTATCCCAAAGCACCTCCAAATTTGGTGTGTTTAGCACACGGTGTTGCATGGCTTTAGAAGCGCGCAACTCGTCGCGGCGAACTATCATATACACCTTGCGGCAAAGCTTAGCCAAATAGGTAGCCTCTTCGGCAGCGGTATCGCCACCGCCCACAATGGCTACATCCTGTCCGCGGTAAAAGAACCCGTCGCACACGGCACAGGCCGATACGCCAAAGCCGTTTAAACGCTCTTCGCTGGGCAGGCCCAACCATTTGGCCGAAGCACCGGTAGATATAATTACGGTCTCAGCCAACACAGTCTTATTTTCATCAATAGTAACCTTATAGGGTTGTGCTGAAAAGTCGACCGATGAAACATAGCCCCAACGCACATCGGTACCAAAGCGCTCGGCCTGCTTTTGCAGGTCTTGCATCATGGCAGGGC
>JAIXUZ010000190.1 GCA_027483285.1 Bacteroidota bacterium | reverse complement strand
TATACCACCAACTGTAGTAGACCCTGAAAGTAAGCCCCGCAAAAAGAAAGGCCGCCCGTTATACATCCGCATAATAAGCTTGTTGTTGTTGGTGTTTGTTGTAGGTGTGGGTATTTGGCTTTACAACTGGTATACCACCAGCGTAAATGTATCGTACTATGTACTGGCCGATAAGCTTTTGCTGCGCCCTACCAAGGGCGATGATAATGCTAACAATGCTATTGCTACGCTGCGTTATGGCACACCTGTAACAGTGGTAGAGAAAGATGCGTTTGTTGATAGCGAAGGACTAACTTGGTGCAAGGTACGCCCCAATGGCACAAAGAATGAAGGCTATGTGGCCTTTAACTATTTGGCACCCGAGGGCGAGTTTAAAAAGATGAAGAACATCTTTTCTACCAACGATAAAGCCCAGCAGGGCACCAAAGTGGCTTTTAAAAAGGCCTTGGATGCATTTTACGAAAAGAATAGCCTGTACATTAAAACCAAGGTTGATAACGAAACAGTTTATACTACCGATTGGGCTTTTGATGGCAGCGTGCAAAAGGTAGACAACAACGTATTGGCACAGCCCGATATGAACAACGACAACCGAGACGATTATGCCTGCTTATTGAAAAATAATAGCACTAACGAGCGTTGGTTGGTTGCTTTTACCTTCACCGGCGCCGATGAGGCTAAGCAGATAGTAGACAAAAAGCTACCCGCAGGAAGCTACCGCATAAAAAAAGCGGCTAAAGAAAACCTGTACTTTTTAGGTAATTATTCTACTGATAGTACCCAAACCAAAATAGCCATAAAGCAAGACCTTGCTGCCGATGGCTTTATCCTTAACGACTATACCAAAAACCGCACCTGGCTGTACCTGCTTAATGAAAAAGAAGGCACGGTAAAAGAGGTGGAGCAGTAGAGTTTTTTTATGTTATTAAAGGGTAAGTCCTAACTCTTCACAAACTTCTTCACCGCACGGAATTTCCCTTCCTCAGCAACTAAGTAATATATCCCTGCGGGGAAGTTTGCCACATCTAACGTAAATTTGTTGGTGCCGTTTGTATTGGCGGGCATTTGTTTTCCATCAACACTAAATATTTTTATCGTTGGTTTTTTAGCTGCTGGCATCCGTATTTTTAGCACATCGGTAGTTGGGTTTGGGTAGATTTTTACATCCATAGCAAACACCATATCGGGGGCTAAGTCGGTCAGAATTTTATCAAGCGGGTAGGTCATTATAGAGCGGCCGTGTGTACCTGCAATTAAGCGCCCGGTAGATGCGTTAAACTCCACATCATCAACAATTAAAATAGGCATATTAGTGCCTACGCGGTACCAGTTTACACCCATGTTTACTGTAGCATATACACCAGCATCGGTAGCGGCAAACAGCAGGCTATCATTACCTTCAAAAGGTAAAATATCATTTACTGCCATATCGCCTAAGTCGCCGGTAATATCAACCCATGTAGTGCCGTTGTTGGTGCTTTTGTGTATATGGGGTATAAAGTCGCCATCGCGATAGCCCGAGTGTGTTACATACACCGTATTAGGGTTGTTGAATGATGTGCGTACCGATGTTACATAACGGTCGGGTAGGGTAGCGGTTACATTTTGCCAGGTTTGCCCGTTGTTTATGGTGCGCCACACATTACCATCGCTGGTACCGGCATACAGCATATCAGCATTCAGCGGTGATTGCGCTATGGTAGAAACATCGTGAAACGCGCCACCAAAAATATTACCATCGGTAAGGTCGGGGCTTATAGGTTCCCAGGTGCCATAAGGCGCACCATCCATTTTATATACCCTGTGCGATGCGCAATACATGGTAGAAGGCTCTGTAGCGCTTAAAAAATACGGCATATCCCAGTTAAAGCGGTCGCTTTGGTCAAGGCCTGCATCCAACACATCAAAGTTTGCGCCGTCATCATTGGTATAGTATATAACCCCATTCTGTACTTCATAATAATACACGTTAGGGTCGGTAGGGTCAAAAACAGGCGTAAAACCGTCGCCACCAAACAGGCGCGGCCAGTTGGCAAAGTTGTTTATGTTACCACCGGTAGTGCCATTATCTTGTGCGCCACCGTAGTAGTTGGCAGGCGAGAATGGGTTGGTAGCCACACGGTAAAACTGGGTGTTGGGTATTACATCAATATCATTCCAGTACTGCCCATCGGTAGTTGTTTTGTAAAGCCCACCATCAGTGCCCAACAGCCAGGTATCGTTGCTCAAAAAATGTATTGCGTGTTTATCGGCATGTACTTCATATGTCCACCATTCGGGTGTGCCAATATCCCATGTTTGCCCGCCGTCAACACTTTTCCAAAGCTCTATGCCAAGCAAAAACATCTCGTTAGGGTTGTATGGGTTTACATTAAAGTGGCCAAAATACCAGCCAAAACCCCCAAGGGCATTGTTGTCTATCCCATTGGTTGATATAGGCGACCAGTTGCTGCCGCCATCAGTAGTAGTATATAAACCCAACAGGTTATAGTTGGCATCAACGTATGATGTGTAGAGCGTTTGCGGGTTTGATGGCAAAATGTCAAGGCTTATACGCGATTGGCCCATACCGGGTATCCCATTGGTTAGTACAGTCCAGTTTTGCCCCCCATCGGTAGTTTTAAATATTTTTGATGCATTGCCTGAGCCTATGCTAACCTGGTTGTTGCGAATACGGTTCCAGCCAGCGGCATACAGCGTTTGCGGGTTGCTGGGGTCCATCACCATATCAATTATGCCGGCATCGTTTGAAATAAATAGTACCTGTGTCCAGTTCTGTCCACCATCAATGCTTTTGTACAAGCCACGGTTGGGCCCTGTTTGGTAAGGTATACCCATGGTAGCGGCATAAATAACCTGCGTGTTGGTAGGGTCTACACAAATTTTAGAAACAATGCTTTGGTCTGATAAACCCAGGTGCGACCATGTATCGCCACCGTCAACACTCTTATAAATACCATTGCCCTTAAAGGCGGCAAAGGTAATGTTAGGGTCGCCGGTGCCGGCGTACATAACGTTGGTATCAATAGGGTCTATGGTAATGGTAGCAATCGATAGGTGCGATTGGTCGTCGAAAACAGGCAGCCAGTTAAGTCCCCCATCGGTAGTTTTATAAATACCGCCTGTAGGGCAGCCTGTAAAAATGGTATTGCTGTTTTGCGGGTTTACGGCTATACAGTTTATACGCCCGCCAATGTTACCCGGGCCTTCAATGCGCCATTGTTCGTCAAAAGGGTTGCCTGCTTTGTTAAGTGCCGCGGCTGCAGCATTAACCATCGCGTTTTGAAAAGCCTTATTATCAGGGTACAAGTTGGGCCAGGTGCGCTTATAATCGGCAAACTCATACGGAGCCAAAGGGTTTTCGTCCTCTTCGCCACCTCTTTTTTCAGCAGGCGATTTTAAACTAATAAATACAATTACAATTATAGCCGAATAAGCAACGGCGAGTATTTTAGAAAGCCTATCCATTTAGTAAAGATACTAATATTTTCATCTCGAAAAATACCCGTGTAAAAGAGACATGGGCGTTTACTGTTTATAGATACCCAAATCTTTAAAAATGCTGTAGCAAATGTCAATGCGGGCTTTGCCAAAGTCCTCGTTGGTTGTATCTGCGGTTTGTATGCGGTTGGCAAATACAAAAGTGTCTTTACCGGCCTCTATATAGCCAACATACCAGCCCATATCTTTTTTACCCACAGCCCCCCAGCCTGTTTTGGCACGCATCAAAAAGTTGGTAGTGTCTTTAGCCACCATTATATTCTTGGTAATATCAACCGTGCGTTTAGCTAATGGCAGTTTGTTTTTTGCTAGTTTAGTTAAAAAATCTATTTGCTGCACCGGCGATATTTTAAGCGTATCGTTCAGCCAGAATTCATCAACCTTGCCGCTTGTTTTCATGTTGCCATAGTTAAACTTCTCTACCCATTCTTTAATACGTTGCTGCCCCAAACGGCGCGCGAGTTCCTGGTAATACCAAACGGTAGAGTTTTTATAGGCCATCTTCAGGTCGGTCTCCTGGTTCCAGTTCTCGTTCCAGCGTTTTACACCATCACATTTCATAACATAGTTTTCATCCTTTATTACACCTGTTTCTAACCCAATCATGGTATTAGGTATTTTAAATGTTGATGCAGGCGATGTAGCCAATGTAGCATCTTCTTTATTGTAATAGATGTAACTGCTTTTGCCTACATCAAATAGTACAAAACAACCGTCAACCTTATAGGCATCGTAATACTTTTTAAAATCGGGCCTAATGCTATCGTGGGCGGCAATTTTTACAGGGGGAGGCAGCTCGGTTGGTTTTTGGTTGCAGGCTGCAGCCATTATTATCAGCGCAAGCAGGGCGAAATATTTTAACATGGATAGGAGAGGGGTTTAAATCGTTTATAAAATTATAACAGGCAGAATTATCTTTTACAAAGGCAGAGAAATAATATTGAAGAGCAATAAAAACTATAATTTGCCGTCCAATAGCTACATTTGCAGCTTAGTGACGGTAATTAAAAAATATATACTGCTGATATTTTGCCTGTTGGGCCTGTTGCAAGCAAAAGCGCAGGTGCCCGATAGTGTTATCGTTAATTCTACCTACTACCGCACCTTTACAGAAGGAGATATATTTGAGAATTACTCCACCCGCTTTCAACCCCTGGATACTTTCATTACCGACTTCCATATATACAATGCTGCGGTAAAAAAGTATAGCATGAATACTACCTTGGGCAATATTGGCCAGCCGGCGCGCAACCCCATTGGTAGCCCATACCGAGGCCTTGGGTTCGATTTAGGTATAAACCAGCTATCGCTTTGGGAGCAAAGCAAATATACAACCACCTATTACCGTAGCCGTGCCCCGTTTATAGAAGTCAGCTATTTCAATGGCAGCAAAACAGAACAAAACTTCTTTATAAACCTTAACCAGAATATTACCAAGGGGTGGAATGTAGGCTTGCGTTTTGAGCGCTTAAACTCACCGGGCTTTTACCAACGCCAGAATAGCGACAATACCAACTGGCTGCTTTATTCATCATACCAAAGTAAAAACGAAAAGTACCGCTTGGTTTTTAGTGCTGCCCGCAACAATATGCTGGCGCGGCAAAATGGTGGCCTAACTACGATTAGCCAGTTTACGGACAATACCGAAAGTAACAGGCAGTTGTATGATGTAAACCTGCTGGGCGCAAACAATGTATGGCGCACGCGCTATGCACATGTGCAGCAGTCGTTCGACCTTAAGCGCTGGAGCGATACCACCGCCTATAAAACCGATACCGTAAAGCTGCAAACCAATACCACACTGCGCCTGTACCATGTGTTTGATTTAGCCAATAAGGCACTGATGTACAATGATACATCTAAACTGGCTAATACGTTTTACCCGGTATACAACTTCGATACGCTGGTAACGAAAGACCGAACCAACAACACCATTATTGAAAACAGGGTAGGGCTTAAGCTACTATCTGAGCGCATAGGTCGCGAAGCCCGTGTGTTTGATGCCTACGCTGGCCACCAGTTTATTAAATATTATACCAATACCTCGGGCTTGCCCAATTTAATGTTGGTTAACAACACCGCAAACAACGTATATGTGGGTGGCAATATTAAATTGCCGCTATTTAAAGGCTTTGGCCTTAATGGCTCGGCAACTATATTTTTAGCTGGCTATAACATTGGCGATTATGAGGGGCGTTTCTCCATCTCTAAATCGTCAATAGATACCCTTGGCAACACCACCGCCCGCTTTGATGTTGGCCTGATGGTAAAAGCCTATGAGCCTACCTATCTGCAAAGCCGCTATGTTTCTAACAACTTTAGCTGGGACAACAACTTCAAAAAAACCTTTGCCAATACCCTGTTTGTAAACTACACCAACCAAAGGCTTAAGGTTGATGCATCGGCTTGGATAACCGATATACGCCAGTATGTATATTTTAACGAGCAGGCCCTGCCACAGCAGGCTAATGAAGGGGTTCAGGTATTCGCCTTACAAGTAGTAAAACGTTTTCAGGTTAAAAAATGGCACTTTGACGGGTATGCTACAGGTCAGTTCGTAGCGTCGCCATCTAAGCTATTGCCATTGCCTAATATGGTTTTGCGCACCAGCATATATTACCGCAACTATGTTTTTAAAAAGGCATTACTGTTAGATATCGGGCTTGATGTTTTTTATAACACCGCCTACAAAGCGCCAAACTATATGCCAGCCACGGGGCAGTTCTATATTCAGCAAACCACAAGCGTGGGCAACTACCCCTATATCGACCTGTTTATAGACGCGCAAATTAAAAAAGCACGGATTTTCTTGAAGATTGAACACGTCAATTCAGGGTTATTTGGCCAAACCTACCTGCAATACCCCAACCACCCAATGAATGACAGGGCCTTTAAATTGGGAATCAACTGGCGGTTCTTTAACTAAGGGGAAAGGGGCGTGGGGCGAGCTTAGTTTCTTAAAGATTTAATCAACCCGTTGGTTAGCCGGTTGATTTCGGTAATTTTTTCTCTCAATAAATTTTTCTGTTGCTCAGATATAAAACCTAATTCGGCAGCTATTATAATCTGTGTGTCTAACTCAGCTAAAGAGCCTTTTGCGATACCTAAAAACTGTATAAACTCGCCCGTTGTATTTCTGGCATGCCCTTCCGCTATATTTGATGGAATAGAAACAGCAGAACGTCTAATCTGTGAGGTAAGTCCATAGATTTCTTCTTTTGGGAACGATTGCGTAGCTTTGTAAACCTCTTTAACCAGCTCAATTCCTTTTTGCTAGGTAATTAAGTCGTTATAGCTTTTGATTTTTTTCATGCGCAAATATATTTACTTTATGCCCTGTAACACTACGTATGCGCTGTTTTTCGCCCCTTGCCCCATCGCGCCTGAACCCTATTTTTATTTACCACATAAATTTTTTTTCAAAAAGTTTATGTGGTTGAAATAAAAATACTACATTTGCAGTCCTTTTTGTGAGGGGGTATGTCGCAATAACAATGCCAAACGCTTAGTTAGTACGATATGCAGGCCAGCCGGTGTAGCTCAGCTGGCCAGAGCAGCTGATTTGTAATCAGCTGGTCGGCGGTTCGAATCCGTCCACCGGCTCAGTTCTTTGAAAGTTTAGTAATAAGTTTTTAAAGAATTTTTTTAGGGGAGATACCAGAGTGGCCAAATGGGACGGACTGTAAATCCGTTGAGAGATCTTCGAAGGTTCGAATCCTTCTCTCCCCACTAAAAAAGTCTGTTCTGCACAGGGTAAATGCCTTGTGCAGAACAAAAGCGCGGAAGTAGCTCATTTGGTAGAGCATCAGCCTTCCAAGCTGAGGGTGGCCGGTTCGAGCCCGGTCTTCCGCTCAAAAGGAAACGCAGAGTAAAGCCTGCTAACCCGAGAGTACCAAAAGGGAAAACGAAAGTTTAACCCCTTTTTTGATATTACCGGCCACTGTAGCTCAGGGGTAGAGCACTTCCTTGGTAAGGAAGAGGTCAGGGGTTCAAATCCCCTCAGCGGCTCTAAATTTTAGAGTTTTTTTTAGAATTTAAAACAAATAGTAAAATAACACAATTAACAACCGTTAAAAAAACCATTATCTGTCATGGCTAAAGAAAAATTTGAACGGAACAAACCACACGTTAACATTGGTACTATTGGCCACGTTGACCACGGTAAAACCACTCTTACTGCTGCTATTACTACTGTACTAGCTCAGCAAGGCTTTGCCCAGTTGCGTTCGTTCGACTCAATTGACAACGCTCCCGAAGAAAAAGAGCGTGGTATCACTATTAACACTTCACACGTTGAGTATGAAACGGCTAACCGTCACTACGCTCACGTTGATTGCCCAGGTCACGCTGACTACGTAAAAAACATGGTAACAGGTGCTGCCCAAATGGACGGTGCTATCCTTGTTGTAGCTGCAACTGACGGCCCTATGCCTCAAACCCGCGAGCACATCCTTTTGGCTCGTCAGGTAGGTGTACCTAAACTTGTAGTTTTCATGAACAAAGTTGACATGGTTGACGATCCTGAGCTACTTGAACTTGTTGAAATGGAAATTCGCGAACTATTAACCTTCTACGGTTTTGATGGTGATGCTACTCCGGTTATCCAAGGTTCAGCTTTAGGTGGTCTTAACCTTGACGCTAAATGGTTACCGAAAATTGTTGAATTGATGGATGCCGTTGATTCATACATTCCGGTTCCACCACGTGATAAAGATCGTCCATTCTTGATGCCTGTTGAGGACGTGTTCTCAATTACCGGTCGTGGTACTGTTGCCACAGGTCGTATCGAGAGCGGTGTAATCAACACTTCTGACGAGGTTGAAATTCTTGGTATGCAAGAAGAGAAACTTAAATCAGTAGTTACTGGTGTTGAGATGTTCCGTAAAATACTTGATTACGGTGAAGCTGGTGATAACGTAGGTTTATTACTACGTGGTATTGACAAAAACAATATCCGTCGCGGTATGGTTATTGCCAAACCAGGTTCTATCACTCCTCACACTGAATTTAAAGCTGAGATTTACGTATTGAAGAAAGAAGAAGGTGGTCGTCACACTCCTTTCCACAACCGTTACCGTCCTCAGTTCTACTTACGTACAACTGACGTAACCGGCGAAATCTTCTTACCAGAAGGTCGCGAGATGGTTATGCCTGGTGACAACTTAACTATCACAGTTAACCTAATTGTTCCGGTAGCTATGGATAAAGGTCTACGTTTCGCAATCCGCGAAGGTGGCCGTACTGTAGGTGCAGGTCAGGTTACTGAAATTATTAAGTAATACACGGGGTTTAGCCCGGACAGAACATACAGAAAAGGCGTCCCGATTCGTCGGGATGCCTTTCTTTACCTTTGTTAGGGGTGTAGTTCAAGGGTAGAATAGCGGTCTCCAAAACCGTTGATGGGAGTTCGAATCTCTCCACCCCTGCAATAATTAATAGAGCTAAGAAAAACAGAAATGTCGAGGATACGCTTATTTATATCAGAAACCTATAACGAGTTAACCACTAAGGTTTCTTGGCCAACCTGGAGCGAGCTTCAGGAAAGTGCAATCGTTGTAATGACTGCATCGCTTATTATAGGTGTTGTAGTTTATTTAATTGACCTTGGCTTTAGCGGATTGCTGAGTATACTTTATTCATTGTAACAAAAATTAAAAGTAGTGGCAATGACAGAAGCACCAGTAAAAAAATGGTATGTAGTTAGGGCAATTAGCGGCCAGGAGAAAAAAGTGAAAGGCCAGATTGAAGCGGAAATTAACCGTAACAAGCTGGATGATTACATTTCTCAGGTGCTAATACCTACCGAAAAAGTTTACCAGATACGCAACGGTAAAAAGGTGAGCAAAGAGCGCAGCTTTTACCCTGGGTATATATTAATTGAGGCTGCATTAGTAGGTGAGATACCTCACATACTTAAAAATATTACCGGTGTAATTGGCTTTTTAGGTGAAACAAAAGGAGGCGACCCTGTTCCACTTAGGTTGGCCGAGATAAACCGTATTTTGGGTAAAGTTGATGAGTTAGCCGAGAAAGACGAAGAAATGAGCATACCATACATTGTTGGCGAAACAGTGAAGGTAATAGATGGCCCATTCAACAGCTTTAGCGGTGTAATTGAAGAGATTAACGAGGAGAAGAAGAAACTGAAAGTTATGGTTAAGATATTTGGCCGTAAAACCCCGTTAGAACTCAACTTTATGCAAGTTGAAAAGGAATAAACCCTAGGAATAGGAAAAAGAAAGTGAATATGCTGTTACAATAAATGCTTCCAACATCAGAGTAACACTAATTTTTTAACAAACAATTAAAATGGCGAAAGAAGTAGCAGGTTTAATTAAGCTCCAAGTTAAGGGCGGCGCCGCAAACCCATCACCACCAATCGGTCCGGCTTTGGGTTCAAAAGGCGTCAACATTATGGAGTTCTGCAAGCAGTTTAACGCCCGTACGCAGGAGAAAGCCGGTAAAGTACTTCCGGTTATTATTACAGTGTACGCCGATAAATCGTTTGACTTCATTATCAAGAACCCACCGGTGGCCGTTCAACTAAAAGAAGCTGCAAAGCTTCAATCAGGTTCGGCCGAGCCTAATCGTAAAAAGGTAGCTTCAATTACCTGGGATACGGTTAAGACTATAGCCACCGAAAAAATGCCCGACCTTAACTGCTTTACCCTTGAAAGTGCAATGAGCATGGTAGCCGGTACTGCCCGCAGTATGGGTATTACGGTAGAGGGACCTTCACCACTTAACAACTAAGGATTACGATGGCACGTATATCGAAAAAACAAAAAGAAGCCTTAGCCAAAATTGAGCCAAAGCAATACACCTTAGAAGATGCATCTAAGCTGGTTAAAGAAATTACCAGCGTAAAATTTGATGCTTCTGTGGATTTAAATATCCGCTTAGGTGTAGATCCCCGCAAAGCCAATCAAATGGTGCGTGGTATTGTAACACTTCCACACGGAACCGGTAAAACCGTTCGCGTACTTGTACTTTGTACTCCTGACAAGGAAGACGAGGCAAAAGCCGCAGGTGCCGATTTTGTAGGTATGGATGACTACATTGATAAAATCAAAGGTGGTTGGACAGATGTAGATGTTATTATTACTATGCCAGCATTGATGGGTAAAGTAGGTGCTTTAGGTAAAGTTTTAGGCCCACGCGGTTTGATGCCCAACCCTAAAACAGGTACTGTAACACCAGAAGTTGGTAAAGCAGTAGCTGAAGTAAAGGCTGGTAAAATCGACTTTAAAGTTGATAAGTTTGGAATCGTTCACAGCTCAGTAGGCAAAGCGTCTTTTACACAAGACAAGCTAACCGAAAACGCTAAAGAACTTTTACAAACCATCATTAAGCTAAAGCCTACGGCAGCAAAAGGTACGTACATTAAAAGTGTTTACATGTCTAGCACAATGAGCCCAGGTATCCAAATTGATGTTAAATCATTTGGCGGTAACTAAGTTTCATCAGTGCATTAAAACACAAGTAAAATGACAAAAGAGGATAAAAACAGGACAATTGACGAGCTAGCAGCAACGCTAAACTCTGTGCCCCATTTTTACATTGCCGACATCGGCGGTTTAACTGTGGAGCAGACAAATGCACTGCGCCGCTTATGTTCTAAGAAAAACATTACCCTACGCACAGTAAAGAACACTTTCTTGCGCAAGGCCTTAGAGCGTACCGGTAAAGATTTGAGCGAGCTATATAGCGTGTTAGAAGGACCAACATCTATCTTTATGACAGAGGTTGCCCCTGAGCCTGCTAAGCTTATCAAAGACTTCCGTAAAAAGAGCGAAAAGCCGCTGTTAAAAGCAGCTTATGTTCAGGAAGCGTGCTATGTTGGCGATAACCAGCTAGAAGCGTTGATTAGCATTAAATCGAAAAATGAACTGATAGGAGAGGTTGTAGGTCTTCTTCAGTCGCCTGCCAAAAATGTTATCTCTGGCCTTAAAGCTAGCGGTGGTAAACTGGCCGGTATCGTTAAAACCTTACAAGAACGTAATTAATTATAAAAACAATTATTAACCTTAATAAATCAAGTAAAATGGCAGATTTGAAATCATTTGCTGAGCAGTTAGTTAATTTAACTGTGAAAGAAGTAAACGAATTAGCTCAAATATTAAAAGACGAGTACGGTATTGAGCCTGCTGCTGCAGCTGTTGCTGTTGCTGCCCCTGCTGCAGGTGGTGGCGAAGCTGCTGAAGAGAAAACATCTTTTGATGTTATCTTGAAAGCTGCCGGTGGTCAGAAACTAGCTGTAGTTAAGTTAGTGAAAGACCTTACAGGCTTAGGTCTAAAAGAGGCTAAAGATTTAGTTGACGGTGCGCCAAAACCTTTGAAAGAAGGTGTTAGCAAAGAAGAAGCTGAATCAATTAAAGCCCAATTGACTGAAGCTGGTGCTGAAGTTGAAGTTAAGTAACGATAGCAACGCGGTTTAAACCGCAGTTAAAGTTAAGACCTCTCAGGTGGTGCAAAAATGCGCTGCCTGAGCAGGTCTAAACTTGTTTACAAGTTATTGGTTATATATAGCCCATAACGCCCAATTATAGTTTTAGTACAAACCTTTTAAATTCGAAAAGCCTTGGCGCTCAATAAGAAAAATCAAAGGATAAACTTCGCTTCGAGCCAACTACCGGCCGAATATCCAGACTTTCTGGATATTCAGCTTAAGTCGTTTCAGGATTTTTTCCAGCTCGAAACATCGTCGGAAAACCGTCAAAAAGAGGGTCTGTTCCGTGTTTTTGCCGAGAACTTCCCCATCTCTGATGCGAGGAATAATTTTGTTCTCGAATTCATCGACTATTTTATAGATCCACCGCGATACAGCATTGATGAGTGCATTGAGCGTGGATTGACCTACAGCGTACCGCTGAAGGCAAAACTTAAACTGTACTGTACCGACCCGGAACACGAAGACTTCCAAACCATCATTCAAGATGTGTATTTAGGTACAATACCGTACATGACTCCCAAAGGAACATTCTGCGTTAATGGCGCAGAGCGTGTTGTTGTTAGCCAACTTCACCGTTCTCCGGGCGTTTTCTTTAGCCAAAGCAGGCATGCTAATGGTACTAAACTTTACTCTGCACGTATTATCCCTTTCAAAGGTTCGTGGATTGAGTTTGCTACCGATATAAACAATGTGATGTATGCCTACATTGACCGTAAAAAGAAGTTACCTGTAACTACACTTTTACGTGCTATTGGTTTTGAAAGCGACCGCCATATTCTGGAAATATTCGGCCTGGCCGACGAATATAAAGTTAGCAAATCAACCATTAAAAAAGTACTGGGCCGCAAGCTTGCTGCAAGGGTACTTAAAACATGGGTTGAAGATTTTGTTGACGAGGATACCGGCGAGGTGGTTTCTATTGAGCGTAACGAGGTTATTATTGACCGCGAAGTTGTGCTTGAGGCTGAACACCTTGACCAGATTGTTGATGCAGGCGTTAAATCAATCATCTTACATAAAGATGATGTTAATGCTGCCGATTTTGCCATTATCTACAACACGCTTCAAAAAGATACTTCAAACTCTGAAAAAGAAGCTGTTGAATATATATATCGTGTTTTACGTAACGCTGATCCACCGGACGAGGAAACCGCCCGTGGTATTATTGACAAGTTGTTCTTCTCGGACAAACGTTATGACCTTGGCGACGTAGGCCGTTACCGTATTAATAAAAAATTGGGTCTTAACACGCCTGAAGATACCCGCGTGTTAACCAAAGAAGATATTATTTCTATCATCCGTTACTTAATTCAATTAATTAACTCTAAGGCTGATATTGATGATATTGATCACTTAAGTAACCGCCGTGTACGTACGGTAGGCGAGCAGCTTTACGCTCAGTTTGGCGTTGGCCTTGCCCGTATGGCGCGTACCATCCGCGAGCGTATGAACGTTCGTGACAATGAGGTGTTTACCCCGACAGATTTAATTAACGCTAAAACGTTATCGTCGGTTATCAACTCATTCTTTGGTACCAACCAGTTATCGCAGTTTATGGACCAAACCAACCCATTGTCGGAGATTACGCACAAGCGTCGTCTTTCAGCACTTGGGCCAGGTGGTTTAAGCCGCGAGCGTGCAGGTTTTGAGGTACGTGACGTTCACTACACTCACTACGGCCGTTTATGTACTATTGAAACACCAGAGGGACCAAACATTGGTCTTATCTCATCTCTTTGTGTATACGCTAAAATTAACCGCTTAGGCTTTATCGAAACACCTTACCACAAGGTAAACAACGGTAAAGTTGACTTAAAAGGCGATGTAATTTACTTAAGCGCTGAAGAGGAAGAAAAATCGAACATTGCGCAGGCAAATACAGAGTTGAAGGCAGACGGATCGTTTGTTAACAACAAAGTACAGGCCCGTTACGAAGGTGACTTCCCTGTGTTAGAAGCAGAGAAGGTAAACTACATGGACGTTGCGCCTAACCAGATTGCATCTATTGCCGCATCGTTAATTCCGTTCCTAGAGCATGATGACGCCAACCGCGCGTTGATGGGATCGAACATGATGCGCCAGGCCGTACCATTGTTGCGCCCTGAAGCACCGATTGTAGGTACAGGCCTTGAAGGTTCTGTTGCCCGCGACAGCCGAGTTTTAATTAACGCAGAAGGCGAAGGTGTGGTTGAAGCTGTTGATGCACGTGAGATTACTATACGTTATACCCGTACTGACGACGAGAAACTGGTAAGCTTTGATGACGATATTAAATCGTACAAGCTTACTAAGTTTATGAAGACTAACCAGAATACCTGTGTTAACCTTAAACCTATTGTAGCCAAAGGCGAAAAGGTAACTAAGGGCCAGGTGCTTTGCGAAGGTTATGCTACACAGGCAGGCGAACTTGCCCTTGGACGTAACCTGATGGTGGCCTTCATGCCTTGGAAAGGTTATAACTTTGAGGATGCGATTGTAATATCTGAGCGCGTTGTGCGTGAAGATATCTTCACATCATTACACATTGACGAATATAGCCTTGAGGTACGCGATACCAAACGTGGTTTGGAAGAATTAACTTCTGACATTCCTAACGTATCGGAAGAAGCTACCAAAGAGCTTGACGAAAACGGTTTAATCCGTGTAGGTGCCGAGGTTAAACCCGGCGATATCCTTATCGGTAAAATCACTCCTAAAGGAGAAACAGACCCATCGCCGGAAGAGAAACTGCTACGCGCCATTTTTGGTGATAAAGCAGGCGATGTGAAAGACGCTTCGTTAAAAGCGCCTCCATCACTACACGGTGTTGTGGTTGACAAGAAATTGTTCTCTCGCGCTATTAAAGACAAGAAAACCAAATCAGACGAAAAAGGTATTATTGCCAAGATAGACGACGAGTACAACAAGGCTAAGGCTGAGTTGGTGAACAAGCTGATTGATAAACTTTTTGTTTTGGTTAATGGTAAAACATCGCAAGGTGTTATCAATAATCTAAAAGAGAACGTGGTTGCTAAAGGTGCTAAGTTTACATTGAAGATACTACAAGGTATTGACTATGAAGCTGTGAACCCTAACAAGTGGACTACCGACAAAGACAAAAACGACCAGATAAAAGAGTTGCTGCATAATTTTGCTATTAAGCACAACGATTTGTTAGGTATACACAAACGCAAGAAATTTGCAATTACCGTAGGTGATGAGTTACCAGCCGGTATTGTACAACTTGCCAAAGTATACATTGCTAAAAAACGTA
>JAIXUZ010000262.1 GCA_027483285.1 Bacteroidota bacterium | reverse complement strand
TTCTCTTCGGCGGTGTTGTGGTTAGGCACAGCAACTATCAAAACACCATCGTCTTTTAGCAGTTGTTTCAGCTTTTGTATACGCTCATTCAATGGGTACACATGCTCTAAAACATGCCACAGGGTTATAGCATCAAAACGCTTTTCTTCCAGCGAATTTATATCCGTTTCTTTAATCACAATCAACCCATAATTATCAATTGCCTGCTTGCGGGCATCGTCTCCAGGCTCTAATCCAATAGTGTCCCAACCATGGTTTTTACAGTAATCTAAAAACTCTCCTGTTCCACAACCATGGTCTAAAATCCTACGCCCCTTGGTGTATTCTTTCAAAAGATTCTCTTTCTTTTTGATAGAGTAATTCCGTGCCCAGGCGTACACTTTATTGATTAATCCTTTGCGGGTATTGCTGTGCGAAATGTAGTCTTCCGACTGGTAATACACATACGCCCCAGCCTCGGCTGGCCTCGGGCTGGTTGCTAAAAAACCACATGTTCCACATGAAACAATTTCAAATGTTCCACGTGAAACAGTAAAATCTTTACACGCAATATAGGGGGTAAATCTGGTGCCCGAACAAACGGGACAGGTGGTTAGTGTTTCTAAATTTTCAGCCAATTCTTAAATATGTTTCACGTGGAACAAGAGTCTTTATTATCTATAGAATCCATTCTGCATTATGAATTCTGCATTATGAATTACTTAATATATACCAACAAAACAGAAATATCAGAAGGGGAAACACCACTAATCCGCGATGCCTGCCCTATAGTTGATGGGCGTATTTTTGATAATTTCTGGCGCGCCTCCATCGAAAGCGAGTTTAGCGCATGGTAATCAAAGTCGGGTTTCAAGTAAAGGTTTTCCATTTTCATTTGCTTTTCAGCCATATCTTGTTCCTTTTCTATATACCCTTCGTACTTAATTAATATCTCAGCCTCTTCAATACTGTCTTCTTTTTGGGCAGAAAGGTATTCGCCAAAAGCCGGAACACTCTTTCCTAAGTTTACAACATCTACCTGTGGGCGACTTAATATACTATACAATTTCATTTTTTGAGAAGTAGGGGTAGAGCCAACAGATTCCAAATACGGATTTACTGTAACAGGTTCTACACTCTCGTTTTTCAAAAACTTGATAATAGAATTAGTTTCAGCCAGTTTATTTTGCACAGCATCGTAACGTTCTTTGCTCGCCAAACCCATTTCGTAACTGCGGGGGGTTAAGCGTAAGTCGGCATTGTCCTGACGTAAAAGGATTCGGTATTCTGCCCTCGATGTAAACATACGGTAAGGCTCTTCCGTTCCTTTGGTTATCAGGTCGTCAATTAACACCCCGATATAAGCTTCTGAGCGTTTCAAAATAAACGGTTCTGTACCCTGAATCTTATTATGGGCATTAATTCCGGCCATCAATCCCTGGCAGGCAGCTTCCTCATATCCGGTGGTGCCATTAATCTGCCCTGCAAAATATAGGTTCTCTATCAGCTTGGTTTCTAAAGTAAGCCCAAGTTGCATAGGGGGGAAATAATCGTACTCTATTGCATACCCCGGGCGGAACATTTTGGCGTTCTCAAAACCCGCGATTTTTCGCAGCGCCTTGTTCTGAACATCCTCGGGTAGCGATGTAGAAAATCCGTTAACGTAAATTTCTACCGTACTCCAACCCTCCGGCTCAACAAAAATCTGGTGTTGATTCTTATCTGCAAAGCGGTCAATCTTGTCTTCAATAGAAGGGCAATAGCGTGGCCCTAAACCTTGAATACGTCCGCTAAACATAGGCGATTTATCAAAGCCCGTGCGTAGCAAATCGTGTACCTCGTCGTTAGTATAAGTAATCCAACAAGGGCGTTGCGTGGTAAGCTTAGAAGTCTTGTCGCTGTAAGAAAATTTCGAAGGATTTTCATCGCCTGGCTGTTCTTCCATTTTAGTATAGTCCAGCGACCTTCCATCAATACGCGGAGGCGTTCCCGTCTTCATCCTTCCATGCTCAAAACCCAGGTCGATTAACTGCTCGGTAATACCCGTTGCAGCACGCTCAGCCATGCGGCCACCGCCAAACTGTTTCTCGCCAACATGTATGATTCCATTAAGGAAAGTACCGTTGGTAAGCACAACCGCTTTGGCATGTATTTCTAAACCCATACCAGTAACAACACCGGCGGCTTTTCCGTCTTTTATAATCAGCTTGCCCACCATATCCTGAAAGAAATCCACATTAGGGGTATCCTCCAGCATCTGCCTCCATTCGGCGGCAAATTGCATACGGTCGTTCTGGGTGCGGGGGCTCCACATAGCAGGGCCCTTGCTCTTGTTTAGCATGCGGAATTGTATAGCAGACTTATCTGTTACAATACCCGAATACCCACCCAGGGCATCAATCTCGCGCACAATTTGGCCCTTGGCCACACCGCCCATAGCGGGGTTGCAGCTCATTTGGGCTATGGTTTGCATGTTCATTGTTACCAGCATAACGCGGCTACCCATATTGGCAGCAGCAGCGGCAGCCTCGCAACCCGCGTGCCCCGCACCAACAACAATTACATCGTACTCTTTAAACATCTCTTTTATAACTAATAAT
>JAIXUZ010000427.1 GCA_027483285.1 Bacteroidota bacterium | reverse complement strand
AGTTTTTACCCAGTACGGGAGTATCAAGAGAAGCCGTACGTACTAATATGAAAAAATGGTCGTTAGGCGGTCAAAGTATATCGCAGGCAAACCTTGCCCGCTTTATGATTGCTGTTTTTAATCCTATGTTTTGTGAGGATACTTTTGGTTTACATGCCGATTTTGAAAAACTAATATACATTCGGGATGTGCTGGCAAAACGAGAGGTAATGACAGACGATAAATTGCCTGCGCCTAAATTTAATGGCACGCGCATACAAATTTATCCTAAAGGCGGTGGCTTTTTAGGCGGTCATATAGATCAACGTGCAATTGAAAGTATTGCTGATATGGACTCTTCCTTTATACAACTAGTAATGCTTGTAACTGAAAAAGGAACTGATTACAAAAGGGGAGGAGCATACGTTATCAATTCAAAAAAAGAGTATATAGATGTTGAAGCCCATAGCCAATCTGGCGATGTGGTAATTTATGATGGCAATACCATGCATGGCGTGGAAGATATTGACCCTGATAAAGTATTTGACCAAAACAACCTAGCTGGCAGAGCCGTAGCCTTGGTAACTATATTTAACTAAAAATTGTTTTACCAAGTAATGAATTATAACGCCAACGAACCTTTAGTTACTATTGGTACCCTTTGCTATAATACAGGCAAATATGTTATTGAAACGTTAGAGTGCATTAAAAACCAAACGTACAAAAACATAGAGCATATAGTATTAGACGATGGGTCTGCAGATAATTCTGTGGCTATTATAAAACAATGGATTGAAGAAAATAATTACCCCTGTACAGTTATTGAAAACGGCAAAAACCAAGGTATATCAAAATCCTTAAACACATTAATCAGCAACGCTAAAGGCAAGTATTTAGGATTGATTGCAGATGATTTATGGGATACCGATAAGTTGGAACACATGGTAGCTGAATTTCAAAAACTGGGCCCTGAATATGGAATGATATATTGCGACTGTATTTTGTTTGACAGCGATACAGGCAAACGTTACTATGGCACACAAATTGGCGGACCTTATTTAAACGTTGCAGAAGGCTGTATTTTTGAGCACCTGCTTAAATACCCCATTTCTGGAATTGGCGCTTTATATTTAATGGATGCCGTTAAAAACAACGGTACTTATGATGAAACGCTAACCTTTGAAGATTGGGACTTTTTATTAAGGCTTTCAAAAAAACACAAAATAAAATTTGATCCCAGAATTGATTCGTACTATCGAATTACATCAACAGCATTGCACAAAACAATGCACCTAGACGTACATAATGAAACCTGCCTTAGAATATACAATAAACATTGGGGGTATAGTGCACTTGGCGATAAAATAATTAAAGACAAATTAGACTACTGGTTACAACGTTCAATACGCACAAACCCCAAAATGGCTAGGCCATATATTAAAGACTTTTATAAGAGGACAAAATCTAACCCATTACTATACTTCTTTAGCATACTTAGGTTACCCGGTAACCTTTACTATTGGTTACGCATAACTATTGAAATGATAAAGAAGCGTAAAATTGAAATTAATTACCTTGACTTATAAATACCCGCCCAATGCAAGTACCATTTTTATCTCTTAAAGAAATTCACGAACCGCTACACACAGCATTTACCGGTGCATTAAACCGTGTATTAGAGCGCAGCAACTATATACTAGGGCCGGAATGTGAAGCTTTTGAAACTGCATATTCAGCATTTAACAATACCAAATACACCGTTGCTACAAGCAATGGGCTTGATGCAATTATTTTGGCCCTGCGCGCTTTAGAAATTGGCCCCGGCGATGAAGTTATTGTGCCTGCGCATACATATATTGCCACATGGCTGGCTGTAACACATACAGGCGCCACCATTATTCCGGTTGATGCTTGCGCAGATACTTGTAATATTAATGTAGACTTAATAGAACAAAGTATTACCCCAAAAACAAAAGCAATTATTCCAGTGCACCTATATGGGCAGGCATGCCGAATGGATAAAATTTTGGCACTTGCTACCAAACATAATTTGCATGTTATAGAAGATAATGCCCAATCGCAGGGAGCCACCTGTAAACAGCAGCTTACAGGCACATTTGGCATTGCATCAGCAACCAGTTTTTACCCGGGTAAAAACATTGGAGCGTTAGGCGATGCAGGCGCTATAACTACAAGCGATAGTGCCATACACAAAAAATTGTTAATGTTGCGTAACTATGGCAGTCCTGAGAAATATGTACATACCGTGGTAGGCTATAACAACCGTATGGATGAAATGCAGGCCGCTTTTTTAAGCACTAAACTACCACACCTGCCTGCTTGGAATGCAGAACGTAATGCTATTGCAAAAAAGTACAATGAAGGCTTACAAAATATTGAGGGGCTAACACTTCCATTAGTTGATAGGGAATGTACTTCTGTATATCACTTATATGTATTACGCACCAAAAAGCGCAAGGAATTTATAGCTCATATGGCTGCCAACGGTATTACTTGTTTAATACATTACCCAACAGCAGTTCATTTACAGCCAGCATATAAGTATTTAGGGTTTGATAAAGGCACCTTTCCTGTAGCTGAAGAAATTGCAGATACGTGCGTAAGTTTGCCATTGTATCCGGGTATTACTCAATCCCAAATTGAGTATACTATAGAAACTATTAAAAAATTCTATTCGTAAACAGTAAATTGTATGGCAGCAACAGTATCGGTTTTAATGCCTGTTTATAATGGTGAAAAGTATTTACAGGAAGCAATCAACAGTATTTTAAACCAAACATACTCAGATTTTGACTTTTTAATAATAAATGATGGCTCTACAGACAGAACTGAAGAGATAATATTATCTAACACCGACCCACGTATACAATACATAAAAAATGATACTAATTTAAAACTTATAGGCACCCTTAACAAAGCATTAAGTCTGGTTAACGGCAAGTACCTTGCCCGCATGGATGCTGATGACATATGCACACCAGACAGACTTCAAAAGCAACTAGAAGCCATGGAGCAAAACCCGAACATTGGTGCTGTGGGTTGTGCTATGGATATTTTTGGTAGTAATGATAATAGAGTAGTACGCTTTGATAGCGATGCTGATTACATAAAATTCCGTTTATTATTTGGTTGCTATATAGTGCATGGGGCTTCACTAATACGCATGTCTGTTTTAAAAGAAAACAATATAACTTTTAATCCGGATTATGTGCATTGCGAAGACCACTATTTCTTTTGGCAAATAGCAAATAAATCAGCTATATATAACCACCCCGACGTGTTATATGCACGTCGGATGCATGACGAATCTGTAATAGCTGTAAACGCAGCTTATTTAAAACAAAAACACAATGAATTAAGGTATGATATACTAGCCGAATTAGGTGTAACTCTTACCAATGCAGAAAAAAAAGCATACGGAAAATTTATTCTAAAAGAGTTTGTCTATACTCTTGATAGTATTGAAACCCTAATGAACGTATTTGATAAAATAATAGAGGCTAACAAAAACTCACAATTACTTAACAGCCCAATTTTATTCAATTATTTTATTAGCGACTGCGCAATTAATATTTTAAATACTAATACACAATTTGGTATTAAAATTTATACCATTGCCAAAAATAATAAATCGGTACAAAGCTTATCCAATAGGACTAAATTTTTAACTCGACTGCTTATTAAAAGCCTTATATACAAAAAAAAAACAAACTTACAATTTAGCAAATACGAGTAATGGATATAGGCAATAAACATACGCTAGTTTCTATTTTAATGCCCGCTTATAATTGCGAAAAATTTATTCGCACTGCTATAGATAGTGTAATAAACCAAACCTATACAAATTGGGAGCTACTTATAGCTGACGACTGTTCCAAAGATAATACCCGAGCTATTATTGAAACTTATACCGATAAGCGCATTAAACTATACCATAACGAAACAAACCTTGGTTATTTAAAAACCAGTAATAAATTATTTGCGCTATCTACAGGCAGTTACATTGCCTTTCAAGATGCTGATGATTATTCTGATGTAAAACGTATAGCAACCCAATTCAACTTTCTGCAAAATAATTCTGATGTTTATGTTTGTGGTTGCAATCTTTTATTTGTTAGCGAGACGGGTGAACAATTGTATTGCAGCAACTATGAAAATACAGTAAACGCTATTAAACTATCAATAGCAACAGGCGATTTTAGTTTTTCGCCAAATACTTATTTGCTAAAACGAGAAGTTGTTGAAGATATTGGTTTTTACCATGTCTATTTTGACCGCATAGGCGCTGAAGATTATTACTGGACAACGCTTATCATCTCTAAGTTCAACTTGGTAAACCTGCCTACTGCCATGTATTATTACAGGCTAAACCCTGTTTCTATTACAGGCAACCTTAGCGATAACCCGCGCAAAATGTTTAGTGCCGATATGGTTAAGCACCTTTATTTACAGAGGCTTCAAACTGGCACTGACGATTTGGAACAAAATAATATTGCCTCGGTAGAACAGCGGATGGCTAGCCTTGTAACACCGTTTTTAAATAACCAATCGCACTATTTTCACACTTTAGCAAAACGTAGTTTCTATGCCGGTAAAAAAAAACAAGCCACTAATTTTATGATTAAATCAATAAAATTAAAGCCGTTAAACACCCAGCTATATAAAGACTTATTATATTTTTTAAGAAATAAAGCCGAATAATGTACCCACAAATAAGCGTAGTATTACCTGCTTATAATGCCGCACCCTATATAGCAGAGGCCGTTGAAAGTATCTTAAATCAGACCTTTGCCAATTTTGAATTAATTATAATAAATGATTGCTCAACCGACAATACCCATGCAATTGCCCAAACCTATACTACAGATCCACGTGTAAAAGTAATTTCCAACCCTAAAAACTTAGGGTTGATAAAAACTCTTAACTATGGCTTTAGTATTGCCAGCGCAAAGTACATTGCCCGCATGGATGCAGACGACATTAGTGAACCTACCCGCTTTGAAAAGCAGTTCCATATTATGGAAAACAACTCCGAAATAGGTATTTGCAGTTGTGGGTACGAAAACTTTGAGGCTATTAGGGGTAACGTATATTATGTTGAAACTAGCGATAAGATAAAACTTAATCTTTTATACAAAACAGAAATCTGTCATGCTGCAGCTCTTATCAGGAAGGAATTGGTTAACCAATACACCCCTTTTTATAATCAGGATTACCCACACGCAGAAGATTATGAATTATGGGCGCGTATGGCACAGTATACCCAATTTTACAACCTGCAGGAAGTGTTATATAAAGTGCGTGTACTAAAAACCAGCGTAAGTAGGGTATTTAGTGATGTGCAACTATATAATACATACAGCGTAATAAAATACCTGTTTAGACGGTTTGGAATCAATTTAACTGACATTCAATTGCAGCTATGGCTAAAAACCTGCTATGCAGACTTTAACCTTAGTACCAATGATATTAATGAAATTGAGAAATTAATATCAGCGTTGCTTAATGCAAATAAAGCTATTGCTTATGTTAACCAATACTCAATGAACCAATTTTTGTCTGATAAATGGTTTAACATATGTTACAATAATATTAAAAATAAAGAAGTGCAAACTATCTTTAATAACAGCAATATCAGTACTTTACTACCATTCAAAAGCCGTTTAAAGTTCAAGCTTAAAGCATTGATATAAAACTGCAAAAATTCTCCCCATCTCCGCTCCCCTAAAATGTTATCTTTGTACTTAATTAGAAAAGAGAAATGAAAGTATTAATTCTGGCAGGTGGTTACGGTAGCCGTTTAGGAAATATTACCGACTCTATTCCCAAGCCAATGGTTGAGATTGGTGGCAAACCAATTATATGGCACATTATGAAATGCTATGCAAACTATGGTTTAACAGATTTTGTGCTGCTTACGGGTTACAAAAGTAACGTAATCAAAAACTATTTTGTTAACTATAACTATTACAATAGCCACTTTACCTTAGATTTAAAAAACCACACATCTGAGTTTTTAACTAATGTTGATGAAGATTGGAAAGTTACCATATTAGATACCGGATTAGAAAATCTTAAAGGCTCGCGCATTAAACAATCTGAGCCTTTTATAGATGATGATATTAACCTTATTACTTATGGCGATGGGGTTTGCGATATCGACATTCATAAACTGTTAGAATTTCATAAATCGCATGGTAAAACCGTTACTATGACGGGTGTTAAGCCACCATCGCGCTTTGGAGAATTAAACCTTGATGGCGACCGTGTAGCATCGTTCGAAGAAAAACCTCAGGTATCATCTGCAGGCTACATAAATGGCGGCTACATGGTGTTTAACCGCAGTATGTACGAGAAATTAAGCCTTGACCCTAACTGCGATTTTGAATTTGGCCCGTTAGAAGAACTGGCTAAACTAGGCGAGGTTATGGTATACAAACACGACGGTTTTTGGGAGTGTGTTGATACCGAGCGCGACCTAAGCTACTTAAATAAACTTTGGACTAACAACAAAGCCACCTGGAAAAAATGGTAAACAGGCTTACAGAATTTTATAAAGGCAAAAACGTGCTTATTACAGGCCATACGGGTTTTAAAGGCTCGTGGCTTAGCATTTGGTTGCTAAAAATGGGCGCCACCGTACACGGTTTGGCCCTTGCCCCAAAAAGCGATAACGACCATTTTGTGCTTACCGGCCTTGCCGATAAAATGGATAGCCACATTGGCGATATTAGAGATGCTGCTTT